>NZ_SCNZ01000071.1:0-32735 GCF_005502655.1 Burkholderia sp. 4NA327C6
CGACTGGAAATCAGCGATGAACCAGTTTGCTATCCTGTTCGGCGAGCGATTCACGCAGGCGCGTGGATAACCTGTTGTTCAACCGCCTCGCCCACAAAAATGCGGACAGGTTCGTCTTGCGAGAAAGCGGGACGTCACCTACTCATTTCTCTTCGTACGCCCCGACGGCGCTCAACTCGCCGAAATTGGCAAACTGCTTACGTCCGAACGTATCCATCCCGTGATTGACAAGGTATTTCCGTTTGAACAAGCAAAGGAAGCGCTTGAATACCTAGCCCAAGGACGTGCCAAGGGTAAGGTCGTCGTCAAAATCAAGTAAGGTACCTGCCCCCCGTGTTTCAGGGGGCCACTTCGTCGAGACTGAGAGTCCGCTTATATGCAGCCCTGCGCGCATAGACACGCGCGATGACAACCGCCGATATGTTGCCTTTTATTCAAAGACAACATATTGAGACTGCGGACATCTTTTCTGCGAAACAACATCATCTAAACGTCGCCCCCAACAACAATTCCTCCCCCGTACCGGCATTCGTCAAACCAACTGTACCGGTACTGTACAGAAAACCGTCGCTAAACTGGCCTCCATCCCAGTCCAGAACCGAATGGAGAATCCGCGATGGAATTCCTCACCCTCAGCGCATTGCCCGCCGGCATGCTGTTCGCGCTCGTCACGTCGATCACGCCCGGCCCGAACAACACGATGCTGCTCGCATCCGGCGTCAATTTCGGTTTCCGCCGCACCATGCCGCACCTGTTCGGCATCAGCATCGGCGTCGCGATCCTGATGCTCTGCGTCGGCTTCGGCCTCGGCGAAGCGTTCAAGCGCATGCCGGTGCTGTACACGATCCTCGAAGCGGCGAGCGTCGCGTACCTGCTGTACCTCGCGTGGCGCATCGGCACGTCGGGCGAAGTGAAGGCGCACGGCGGCAAGCCGCGTCCGATGACGTTCATCGAAGCCGCCGCGTTCCAGTGGATCAACCCGAAGGCCTGGATGATGGTGCTGACCGCCGCGACGACGGTCCGCCTGTCCGCCGACTACGGGATGAACGCCGCATGGATGGCCGTCGTGTTCATCCTGATCGGCTTCCCGTGCATCTGCCTGTGGGCCGCTTTCGGCCTCGGCCTGCGCCGCTTCCTGTCGAACCCGCGCGCGCTGCGCATGTTCAACATGACGATGGCCATGCTGCTGATCCTGTCGCTGTACCCGCTGGTCGCGCACCTGCTGGCGTAGTGAGCGCTCACCACGCGCCCGTTGAGATTCGCCCGATGCAGGCGTACCCTTTTGTTACGGGCGCGCCCAACCGTTTCGCCGGTTGCGCCGCTGCTGCCGGGAGAGTGTCGATGAAGCCATTGCTGAGGGCGGGCGAACACATCGAGGGGATGCACTGGATCGCCGAGTATCACCCGCTCACGCACGAGATTCGCGTGCTGCGCGAGGACATCGAGATCGGCATCTACAGCGCGCCGCCGACGATGTTCGGTGAAGAGGAAGACATGGGCGCCGCGAACCTCGCCGATCATCGCGGCCGGGAGGCCGCGCTGCGCGCGTATCTGCGCACTTTCGTGAGGGAACACGACACGGAGGAATAGCCGGCGGCCCGACGGCCGCCGTAGCGGCGGGCCGGCGCATCGCACCGGCCCGCGCTTCGCTCAATGCCCGAGCGATTCGATCTTGCCTGCCGGCTGCGTCACGCCATGCGGCCGCGCCATCTGCTTGATCAGCAGCGCGACACACGCGAGCAAGCCCGCGACGGCGATCGTCGCGAACACGCCCGCGAACGAGAAGTGCCGGCGCGTCAGCTCGGCGACGAGGAACGATCCCGCAATCCCGCCGAAGCGGCCGACGCCGAGCATCCACGCGACACCCGTGCCACGCCCTTCGGTCGGATAGAACGCGGCGGCAAGCGCCGGCATCGACGATTGCGCGGTATTCATCAGCACGCCGGCCACGAACACGATCAGCACGAGCAGCCCGACGTTGCCGGCCGCCTGCCCGATCGCATAGACGCTCACCGCCGTCAGCGCATAGCACACGGCGATCACACGGTTCGCGTTGAAGCGGTCCATCAGCACACCGCACAGCACGGCGCCGACGCCGCCGAGCGGAAACAGCGCGGAGATCAGCGTCGCGCTCTTAGGCGTCAGCCCGGCATCCTTCAGCAGGATCGGCATCCAGTTGATCGACGCGTAGAAGATCACGAGGCCCATGAAGTACGCGAGCCACAGCATCACCGAGCCGACGATATACGAGCGCGACAGCACGACGCCGAGGCCCTTGCCGCCGGTCTGCGGCGCGGCTTCCGTCAGCGCGAACGAGCCGGCGTTCAGCGCATCGCGCGAGATGCGCGCGAGTGTCGCGCGCACCTTGTCGACTGCGTGGTTGTTGGCAACCATGAAGCGCACCGACTCCGGCATCTTCAGCAGCAACAGCACGCCGAGCAGCAGCGGCGTCACGCCGCCGAGGATCAGCACGCTGCGCCAGCCGAAATGCGGAATCATCCATGCGGCGAGGAAACCGCCGAACGCGGCGCCGAGCGGGAAGCCGCAGAACATCAGGTTGATCACGGTCGCGCGGCGCTTGTCCGGGCAGAACTCGCCCATCATCGTGACCGCGTTCGGCATCGCCGCGCCCAGCCCGACGCCGGTGATGAAACGCAGGATCGTCAGGTGCCCGATGGTCGTCGAGAATGCGGACATCAGGCATGCGACGCCGAACAGGAACACCGAGCCGAGCAGCAGCGAGCGGCGCCCGAGCTTGTCGGACAGCGGGCCCGACACGAGCGCGCCGCACGCGAGGCCGAACAGCGCGGCGCTCAGCACCGGTGCGAGATCCGGTTTGGTGAGGTTCCATTCGCCGAGCAGCGACGGCGCGATGAAGCCGATCGCAGCCGTATCGAAGCCGTCGAGCAGCACGATCACGAAACACATGAGGAATACGAGCCATTGAAAACCGCCGAACGGCTGCTCGTTGATGAAGGTCTGGACATCGACCACGGGTGTGCGATTCATCGCTAGTCTCCTGTGTCGATCCAAGTTAGCGCTTTAGCGGTTACCTGGATCCCATGCTTTGCGGTCGACCGGAGTGGGCGCTTCAGCGCTTACTCTGTCCCCATGCAAAGCCACTCTGTTTATAAGCGACGCGGCCTCGGAACCACGTCTTGCCTTTGTTCGCGCACCGGACATCCGGTGCGCCGCGCGCCGATGCTCTGCCGGCGCGTTCATTCATCGTCGAAGCCCGCCACCATCAGCGTGCCTCGACCCAGGCTCGGACTACGCCCGGCAATCAACCGGCCTCACCTAGGCGGCCCCATCCTGCTCCTTGAAGATCTTGTCCGCGAGATGGAACGCGGAGTTCGCAGCCGGCACGCCGCAATAGATCGCGGTCTGCAGCAGCACTTCCTTGATCTCGTCGCGCGTCACGCCGTTGTTGCGCGCGGCGCGCAGATGCAGCGCCAGTTCCTCGCCGCGGTTCAGCGCCACCATCATCGCGATGGTCAGCAGGCTGCGCGTATGGCGCGGCAGGCCGTCGCGCGTCCAGATCTCGCCCCATGCATAGCGCGTGATCAGGTTCTGGAATTCGTCGGTCACCTCGGTGCGGTTCTCGAGTGAACGGTCGACGTGCGCGTCGCCGAGCACCGCGCGGCGCACCTTCATCCCTGCTTCATAACGTTCCTGGTCGTCCATCGCCGGTGCCTCACGCGGTCAGGAAATCGAGCAGCGCGCGGTTGAAGCCGTCGGTGCACTCGATGTTCGAAATATGCGCGGCGTCGAATTCGACGTGCTGCGCACCCGGAATCGCGGCGGCCAGCGCGCGGCCCTGGTCGGGCGGCGTCGACACGTCCTTCGCGCCGGTCACGACGAGCACCGGCAGCGCGATGCCTTTCACCTCTTCGCGCAGGTCGGCTGCGTTCAGCGCGTCGCAGTTCGCTGCGTAGCCGTCCTTGTCGGTATGCACGAAGGTGTCGCGGATCGCATCGAACAGGCGCGGCTCACGTTCGACGAACGCGTCGGTGAACCAGCGCGGCAGCACGGCGTCGGCGAGCGCGGCCATCCCTTCGGCACGCGCCTTCTGCGCCCGCGGCGCCCACACTTCCGGCGAGCCGATCTTCGCGGCGGTGTTCGACAGCACCGCGCGAACGATGCGCGACGGGAAGCGTGCGGCCAGCGCAGCACCCGTCAGCCCGCCCATCGAGATCCCGCAGAAATGCGCGCGCGCGATGCCGACGTGGTCGAGCAGGCCGATCACGTCGCCGGCGAGCTGCTCGATCGTGTACGAACCGGCCGGCGCGTCGGAATGGCCGTGGCCGCGCGTGTCGTAGCGCAGGATGTTGAAGTGCTGCGTGAGCGGACGGATCTGCGGCGCCCACATCTGCAGGTCGGCGCCGAGCGAGTTCGAGAAGACGAGCCACGGCGCGTCGTCGCGCGCCGCACGGTCGATCCGGTAATGCAGTTTCACGCCGTTGACAGTGGCGAAAGGCATCAATGTTCTCCTGGTGATTGCGCGCCCGCATGCAGCGCGAGCACGGCGTCGACGTAGGCCTGCGCCTCGCCGACGTAATGAGCGGGATCGAGCAGCCGCGCGAGCGCGTCGCGCGACAGGTGGGCCGACACGGTCGCATCGGCGGCGAGCACGTCGAACAGTGTCGCGCCGGTACGTACGGCTTCCTTCGACGCATGTTCGACGACGTGATGCGCGTCGAGCCGGCCGATCTTGTCGCCGAGCGCGAGCATCACCGCTTCGCCGAGAATCAGCCCGCGGGTCAGGTCGAGGTTCGCGGTCAGGCGTTCGGTGTTCACGTCGAGGCCCGCGACGATCTGCGCGATCTGCGCCAGCGCGCCGCCGGTCAGGCGCGCGAGATCGGGCAATGCATCCCACTCGGCCTGCCAGCCGCCGAGCGCGCGTTCGTGTTCCTGCACCATGCCCGCGAACACCGTCGCGACGAGGTTCGGCGCGCGCACGGCGGCCGTCAGCACGGCTGCGCAGCCGACCGGGTTGCGCTTGTGCGGCATCGTCGACGAGCCGCCCTTGCCGGCGGCGGCCGGCTCGCCGAGCTCGCCGACTTCGGTCTGCATCTGCAGCGACACGTCGCGCGCGATCTTGCCGAGCGTGCCCGTCAGCATCCCGAAGCAGGATGCGGCTTCCGCAATGCGGTCGCGCTGCGTGTGCCACGGCACGGCCGGCGCCGCGAGCTTCAGGTCCGCCGCCAGCGCGGCCGTGACGCCGGCCGCCTGCTCGCGCAGGCTCGCGAGCGTGCCGGCCGCGCCGCCGAACTGCAGCACGAGCGCACGCTCGCGCAACTCGGCGAAGCGCGCGCGATGGCGCAGCAACGCATCGAGCCATTGCGCGAATTTCAGGCCGAGCGTGATCGGCAGCGCCTGCTGCAGCCACGTGCGGCCGATCATCGGCGTCGCGCGATGGGTGCGCGCGAGCGCCGCGAGCGATGCGCATGCTTCGTCGAGCATCGGCTCGAGCACGTCGAGCGTGTCGCGCAACTGCAGCACGGTGGCGGTATCGATGATGTCCTGGCTCGTCGCACCCCAGTGCACGAACTTCGCGGCCTCGGGGTCGTCGGCCTTCACCTGCGCGGTGAGCTGCCTGACGAGCGGAATCGCGAGATTGCCGCCGAGCGCCGCGCCGTGCGCGAGCGCGTCGGCGTCGAGCCGGCTCGCATCGCACGCGCGTTCGATCGGCGCAACCGCGGCGGCGGGAATCACCTGCTGCGCGGCGAGCGCACGCGCGAGCGCGGCTTCGACGTCGAGCATTCGCTGGATCGTCGCACGGGGCGACCAGATCCGGTTGAGCGGCTCGGTGCCGCAGATGAGGGAGGTCAGACGGGCGCTGTCTTCGAGCATGGCATCAGATTGGGGAAACGGCGTGCGCCTATTGTCCACCCAAGCGTGCCGGCCTGCGCGCAAGCGCACGCGCCGGCACGCTCGCGGTTCAGGCAGCGGCCTTTTGCGTCGCGTCGATCAGCGGCACGCCGGTCAGCTTCTGCAGCTCGTCGAACGACAGGTCGGTGAAGATCTCGCTCACGGCAAGGCCGTCGGCCGTCACGTCGAGCACGGCGAGATCCGTATAGATGCGGCTCACGCACTGCACGCCGGTGACCGGATACGAGCACTGCGCGACGATCTTGCTCTCGCCCTGCTTCGTCAGGTGCTCCATCATCACGAATACCTGCTTCGCGCCGATCGCGAGGTCCATCGCGCCGCCGACCGCCGGAATCGCGTCAGGCGCACCCGTATGCCAGTTCGCAAGGTCGCCGGTCGCCGAAACCTGGAACGCGCCGAGCACGCAGTAGTCGAGGTGGCCGCCGCGCATCATCGCGAACGAATCCGCGTGGTGGAAATACGCACCGCCGGTGAGCAGCGTGACGTGCTGCTTGCCGGCATTGATCAGTTCGTCGTCTTCCTCGCCGGGCGCGGGCGCGGGGCCCATGCCGAGCAACCCGTTCTCGCTGTGCAGGAAGATCTCCTTGCTCGGATCGAGGTGGTTCGCCACCAGCGTCGGCACGCCGATGCCGAGGTTCACGTACGCGCCTTCGGGGATGTCCTGGGCGACGCGCTTGGCCATTTCATCGCGGGTCAGTCGTTTCATGTCGGTTTCCTCAGGCGGCTTGGGACGTGGCGTGTTCGGCGGCCAGCTCGGCCGCATGCGCGGCCTGCGGCACCTCGACGATGCGCTGGACGAAAATGCCCGGCGTCACGATGTGCTCCGGGTTCAGCGCGCCGAGCGGCACGACTTCCGACACCTGCACGATCGCGACCTTCGCGGCGCTGGCCATGATCGGCCCGAAGTTGCGTGCCGTCTTGCGATACACGAGATTGCCCCAGCGATCGCCCTTGTACGCCTTCACGAGCGCGAAATCGGCGTGGATCGGCGTCTCGAACACATACGGCTTGCCGTCGATCACGCGCGTTTCCTTGCCTTCCGCGAGCTTGGTGCCGTAGCCGGTCGGCGTGAAGAAGCCGCCGATGCCGGCGCCCGCCGCACGGATGCGCTCCGCGAGGTTGCCCTGCGGCACGAGCTCCAGCTCGATCTCGCCGGCGCGGTACAGCCCGTCGAATATCTGCGAATCGCTCTGGCGCGGGAACGAGCAGATGATCTTGCGCACCTGCTTCGCCTTCAGCAGCGCCGCGAGGCCGGTTTCGCCGTTGCCCGCGTTGTTGTTGACGATCGTCAGGTCGCGCGCGCCCTGTTCGATCAGCGCGTCGATCAGCTCGGACGGCATGCCTGCCGTGCCGAAGCCGCCGATCATGATTGTCGCGCCGTCGTGGATGTCGGCCACCGCCGACTGAAGCGATTCGAAAATCTTGTTGACCATGTCTCTTCCTGATACGAACCCGCGGCTCGATGCGCGGCCTGTCGAGGGGACACGCGCGTGCCGCGTGCCGCGCCGGGGCCGATGTCGATCCCGGTTTTGTTCGCTATTCGAACTGAGATTCGATTAGCGAACGATGGGCCGATCATAGAGTCGTGCACAGCGCGTTGTCAAGGCGGGTTGCCTCGGGGGGTGTCGCATCGTCGAACGGCAGCCCGACGTAGTTTTCCGCGAGTGCCTGCGCGGCGGCCCGCGAGCGCGTCACGTATTTCAGCTCCGCAAACTTCAGGCGATTGACGAACGGCGAGTCTTCCGGCGACGAATGCAGCATGTTCGTCATGAAGTACGAGAAGTGCTCGGCGCGCCACACGCGCTCGAGGCAGGTCGCGGAATACGTGTCGAGCAGCGTCGCGTCGCCGTTGCGGTAGCGCGCACCGAGCGCGCGGGACAGCGCGCGGACGTCGGCCACCGCCAGGTTCATCCCCTTCGCGCCGGTCGGCGGCACGATGTGCGCGGCGTCGCCGGCAAGGAACAGGCGCCCGTGCTGCATCGTCTCCGACACGAAGCTGCGCATCGGCGTCACGCTCTTCTGCGTGATCCGGCCCTCGGTCGGCGTCCAGCCCGTGTCGTTCGAGAAGCGCGTGTGCAATTCGTCCCAGATCCGCGTGTCGGACCATTCGGCGAGGTCTTCGTCGGGCTTGCACTGCAGGTACAGGCGAGTGACCGTCGGCGAGCGCATCGAGAACAGCGCGAAACCGTTGTCGTGATGCGCGTAGACGAGTTCGTCGAGCGACGGCGCCGCGTCGGCGAGAATGCCGAGCCACGCGAACGGATAGACGCGCTCGAACGTGTTCAATCGTTCCGCCGGAATCGTCTGGCGCGCGATGCCGTGAAAGCCGTCGCAGCCGGCGATGTAGTCGCAGTCGATGCGGTCTTCGCGGCCGTCGGCATGCTTGAACGTGACGAACGGGTGCTCGCCTTCGACGTCGTGCAACGCGACGTCGCTCACCTCGAAGTGCATCGCGTGGCCATGCTCGACGCCGGCCGCGATCAGGTCGCGCACCACTTCGTGCTGGCTGTAGACGGTGATCGCGCGCCCGCCGGTCAGCTCGGACAGGTCGATGCGGTGGCGCTGGCCCGAGAACAGCAGTTCGATGCCGTGATGTTCGAGCCCTTCGCGGCGCATCCGGTCGCCGAGGCCGGCTTCGTTCAGCGTGTCGACCGTGCCCTGCTCCAGCACGCCGGCGCGGATGCGGTTCTCGCAGTATTCGCGGGAACGCGCTTCGACGAGGATGGAATCGACGCCTTGCAGGCGCAACAGATGGGAAAGCAAAAGGCCGGACGGACCGGCGCCGATGATGGCGACCTGGGTGCGCATTGTTCGTCTCCTGAACATTAATTCGAATCGTCGAACACATTTGAGCGCTTTCCCGACTATGCGGCAACGCGATTCAGGAGATATGTTGTATACGTTTTGACGATACTGGCCTGGCGATGGATGCGCTCGATCTGAACCTCATTCCCTACCTCGTCGCGCTCGACGACACGCGCAACGTGAGCCGCGCGGGCGACCTGCTCGGCGTCAGCCAGCCGCGCGTGAGCACGGCGCTCGGGCGCCTGCGCGAGTACTTCGGCGATCCGCTGTTCGTGCGCACGTCGCGCGGGATGGAGCCGACGCCGCGTGCGCTCGCGCTGCTGCCGGCCGCGCGCGACGCGCTCGCGCAGATCGAGCGCGGCCTCGTCGCGCCGCACGACTTCGACCCGGCCGCGAGCACGCATACGTTCTCGATCGCGCTGTCGGACGTCGGCGAGATCGTGTTCCTGCCGAAGCTGCTGCAGGCGTTCGCGACGCGCGCACCGCACGCGAACCTGCGCTCGGTCTCGCTCGCGCACGACGAAGTCGGGCGTGGCCTCGAAGCCGGTTCGATCGATCTCGCGGTGGGCTACTTCCCGGATCTCGACGGCAACAACTTTTTCCAGCAGCGCTTGTTCACGCACCGGTTCGTGTGCCTGATGCGGCGCGGCCATCCGTTCGAGCAGGCGCCGCCGTTCACGGTCGAGCAATTCCTCGGCTGCGGGCACGCGGTCGTGCGCGCCGAAGGGCGCAGCCAGGAAGTACTCGAGAAATATCTCGCGAAGCAGCGCATGCAGCGCCGCGCGGTGCTCGAGACGCCGCACTTCATGAGCCTGCCGTTCATCCTGAGCCGCACCGACCTGATCGCGACGGTGCCGCATGCGATCGGCTATGCGTACGCGGCCGAGCACGCGTTCATCGTGCCCGTCGAGCCGCCGCTGGCGCTGCCGCGCTTCGACCTGAAGCAGCACTGGCATCGCAAGTATCACAACGATCCGCGCACTGCGTGGCTGCGCGGCGTCGTCGCGTCGCTCTTCAACGACGAACAGGACGAATGGCCGAAGTGAGCGCCGGGGCATGTTCACGCGAAGAGCGGGCCCCCGGCCGCACACGCGCCCCGCGAAAGCATGAAACAATGCCCGGATTCCGCGCCGCCCCGGCGGCAGCATTCGATGGAGCAGATAGATGGCTAAAAAGAAGTCCGCGCGGCCCGAACCGGCTGCATCCCGCCCGAGCCGTGAAGAAGCGGAAGACGCCGTTCGCGTGCTATTGCGCTGGGCCGGCGACGATCCCGCGCGCGAAGGCCTGATCGACACGCCCGCACGGGTCGTGCGCGCCTATGAGCAGTTCTTCGCCGGCTATGCGCTGGAGCCGCGCGACATCCTCGCGCGCACGTTCAGCGAAGTCGACGGCTACGACGAAATGATCGTGCTGAAGGACATCCGCTTCGAGAGCTACTGCGAGCACCACATGGTGCCGATCATCGGCCGCGCGCACGTCGCGTATCTGCCGAATCATCGCGTGGTCGGTATCTCGAAGCTCGCGCGCCTCGTCGACGCGTTCGCGAAGCGCCTGCAGATCCAGGAAAAGATGACCGTGCAGATCGCCGACACGCTGTTCGACGTGCTGCAGCCGAAGGGCGTCGGCGTGATCCTCGAAGCCGCGCACCAGTGCATCTCGACGCGCGGCGTGCACAAGCCTGGCGTCGAGATGGTGACGTCGCGCATGCTCGGCACGTTCCGCACCGATCCGTCGACGCGGCGCGAATTCCTGTCGATCGTCGCCAATCCTTCTTCAGTCAACCTGACGAATACGTAATGGAGCAGACGAAGCAAGCGGCGCACGCGCCCGTCGTGCTCGTGACCGGCGCCGCGCGCCGGGCCGGGCGCGCGTTCGCCGAGTATTTCGCCGCGCACGGCTATCGCACCGCGGTGCATTACGACCGTTCGGCCGATGCCGCGCAGGCAGCGGCCCGTGCGATCGCCGAACGCGGGCACGATTCGGTCGCGCTGCAGGCCGACCTGTCGGACGCCGCGCAGATCACCGCGCTGATCGACCAGGTGTATGCGCGCTTCGGGCGCCTCGACGTGCTCGTCAACAACGCATCGGTGTTCTGGCAGGACCATTTCCCGAGCTTCGACCTCGCGGCATTCGACCAGGCGTGGGCCGTCAACTGCCGCGCGCCGATCCTGCTCACGCGCGCATTCTACGAACGGGCCCGCGCGACCGGCACGCAGGGTGTCGTGGTGAATGTGGTCGACCAGAAGATCAAGGAAAACTTTCACCGCGACCATTTCAGCTACACGGTCGCGAAGGCCGCGCTCGGCAACCTCACGCAGATGCTTGCGCTGTCGTCCGCGCCGGTGCTGCGCGTGAATGCGGTGTTCCCCGGGCTGATGCTGCCGAGCGACGACCAGACGCAAGCCGACTTCGAACACGCGAGCCGCGCATCGACGCCGCTCGCGCGCATCGCGGGCCCGGACGACGTCGCGAGCGCGATCCTGATGCTGACGGGCAACGCGTACAACGGCGTGGATTTCGTCGTCGATGCGGGGCAGAACCTGATCCGCGTCGACCAGGACGTGCTGTACAAGCACCGCGCGCCCGACGGCAAGCACTGACCGGTGCGCGAGGGCGGCCGGCAGCCGTCGGCCGCGCGCCGCGTTACGGCTTGTCGGCGCTCCCGCCTTCTCGAACCTTGCCCTGCGCGACGCTCGTGCCGGGCGGCACGCTGTGCGTGAGCCACACGTTGCCGCCGATCACCGAGCCGCGCCCGATCGTCACGCGACCGAGAATCGTCGCGCCCGCGTAGATCACCACGTCGTCCTCGACGATCGGGTGCCGCGCATTGCCCTTGACCAGCGTACCTTCGCCATCGGCCGGGAAGCTCTTCGCGCCGAGCGTGACGGCCTGGTACACGCGCACGCGCTCGCCGATGATCGCCGTCTCGCCGATCACGACGCCCGTGCCGTGGTCGATGAAGAAGCTCGGGCCGATCTGCGCGCCGGGGTGGATGTCGATGCCGGTAGCCGAGTGGGCGATTTCATTGATGAATCGCGCCAGCAGCGGCACGCCCAGCTGGTGCAGCGCATGCGCGAGCCGGTGATGCATCATCGCCAGCACGCCGGGGTAGCACAGCAGGATCTCGGTGATGTGCTGCGCGGCCGGATCGCCCGCATACGCAGCCTGGATATCGCTGACGAGCAGCGCGCGGACGGCCGGCAACTGCCGGCCGAATTCGCGCGCGATTTCGAACGCGCGTTCGTCGAGCTCGGCGAACGGCGTATCGACATGCTCGGGCAGGAACGGCAACGCGCGGCGGATCTGTTCGGACAGAATGCGCAGCGTGCTTTCGAGCGTGTGGCCGACGTAGAAGTCGACGCTTTCGTCGGTCAGATCCGGTGCGCCGTAGTGCGTCGGAAACATCGACGCGCGCAGGCCATTCACAATCTTGCAGATCGCGTCGCGCGACGGCAGCTCGCGAATGCCGCGCGGATGACGCGTGCGATGGAGTTCCTCGCGCGACTCGCGCAAGCCGGCAACGATTTCTTCAAGGCCCCACTGACGGGCGGGTGATGTCGACATATGCCAATGCAGGCAGCCACGCTCGGTCGCACGGCCGCTAATAAAGTGACGGGTTCCACAAGATTACCGCGTTTTCCGTCCGGGAGCGGCACGCCGGGGATCGGCCGGACGGCCGACGGCACTGGATCGCAGCGGCGTCAGATCGTGATGCTGCTCGCGTCGATCCATCGCACGGCCCAGTCGCGCGCGTGCGCGATCGCGTCGCCTTCGTCGTTGAACTGGAGCTCGATCGGGAAAAAACGGTTCGCGACGAGTTCCCCGTCGCTCGATCGGGAGATCACGACATAGGGTTTGAACGAACCGTCACTGGCGCGCGCGGGCGCGCAGTTCAACAGATAACCGCGGTGCGTGAAGGCAGTAGTCGCTTGCATGAATCCGCCACCTCAAGTCCCTTGCTTTGTTGTTCACTACCCGTCTTTAAGGGTGCTGCGGCCCCCCGGCGCGGGCAGAGGCGGCGCGACTGCATCCCCTGTCGCCGCTTCGCAGGAAAAGAATCATACTCTGTAGAAAACGCGTCTTCTAGCTGAAATAAATCATGACAAATCAGTGCGCGTCGCGCGACCGCGGCGATCGCCCGCGCGCCTTTTCCCGTCACGCCCGGAACGGGATTTGCTTCGATCCGGCACGCTTCGCCGCGAGGAGAGCCGCGATGGAATCATCCGGTCAAACCGCTCGTTCGCGTCCGCGCAGCATCGAGCTCGACAACGACGACACGCACGACAGCACGGTCGACACCGACGGCAAGAACCGCGAGGCGGCGCGCCTCGCCGGCGGCGGGCCGATCTCGCCCGACGAAATCACACGCGGCAACGCGTCGCTCGTCAATGCGATGCCGGAAGCCGGCGACGGCTTCGCCGGTTTCGACAGCCGCCCCGGCGGCAATCATCCGGCGTTCGCGCTGCGTGCCGGCTACATGGTGATCGAGAAGGGCTTCGACGCGCCGCCGCCCATGAGCGATGCGCTGTTCGGCCCCGTCCACCGGATGTACGGCAGCACGCACTGGCCCGGCCACCAGCGGCGGCCGGAGCGCGTCTTCGAGCTGACGACCGTGCCGAGATAGCCGGCGCGGCGTTTGAATCGATCGTTCGTTTGCGGATCGGTACCGGTCGACGGCCGATGGCTGGGGATCGGCGTACGCCCTTGCTGCGTGCCGACCGTGTGCCGGTCACCGCGCGATGCAAAAGCGAACGATTCCGCGCGGCGACACCGGCGGTGTCATGCATGCGGTGGATCGCAGCGACGCACTTGCATTGATCGAGGTCATGTCGAAACGGCGCGATTGCGATTGAATGGCGATGCGGGCAATGCATCCGCGCGACCGTCGCGTTGTGTCGATGCGATCGGCGTGCGCGGCGAAGCATGTGCATGTGCCGCGTGTGCGTGTGCGTGTGCCACATGCGACACCGATGCGCGCGCATGCCTTCCCGTCGACGATGCAGACGACAGCGGCCATCATGTCGCACGGCACGCGTCACCCTGCGCAGCATGCGCCGGGTACATGGCCGTGCGCCGCGGAAACGGAAGCGCCGCCGCGCTGCACGACAGGCACCTCACTGCAAATTCCCGACCATTGGTTTACTCTGCCTCGCAGCATTGCGCATTGCCCAGCCTGATCGGCCATCCGGCCGACTTCGTTTCAACCCGCCACTCGGAGACACTATGTACAAGCGTATTCTGGTTGCCGTCGACGGCAGCGACACGTCCCGCCATGCGTTCGATGCCGCGCTGGCGCTCGCGAAATCGCACGGCGCCGAGCTGCAACCGTTCTACGTCGTCGAGAACGCCGCGATCTACTACAACGTGCCGGGCTACGATCCGTCCGTGCTGCGCGATCAGCTCGTCGCGCAGGGCAACGCGCTCGCGAAGGATTTCACCGCGCTGATGCAGGCAGCCGGCGTGAAGGGCGAGACGAAGCTCAGCGAAGCGACGTCGCTCAACGACGTGTCGTCGCTGATCCTCGACGGCGCGAAAGCGTTCGATGCCGATCTCATCGTGCTCGGCACGCACGGCCGCCGCGGGTTCCGCCGTCTCGTGCTGGGCAGCATCGCCGAGCAGTGCGTGCGCCACGCGACGCTGCCCGTGCTGCTGATTCCGGCAGCCGCCAACGTCGACGAACCGGCCGCGTAAGCAGCGTTCGGCATGCGCGAGCAGTCGCGACGTTTTGTCACCCGACAGCGGCAAGTTGCGGTGGGACAATGATTCCGTCGATTCAACGCCGGAGTAAACGATCATGCTGACGCCCGTCGCCACACGTCCCGCCGCCACGCCTCATACCGGTAGCTGGGCTCCCCGCCAGGCAGCGCACTGCTCGTCGTGCGCAATGCGGCACCTGTGCATGCCGCAGGGCCTGGCGCCCGAAGCGCTCAGCCGCCTCGAGTCGGTCATCTGCGCAGCGCGCCCCGTCAAGCGCGGCGAAGCGCTGTTCCGTGAAGGCGACGCATTCGACAACCTGTACGCGGTGCGCTCGGGTTCGCTGAAAACCGTCGCGACGCGCCACGACGGCCGCGAGCAAGTCACCGGCCTGCATCTCGCCGGCGAAGCGCTCGGCCTCGACGGCATCTGCGACGACACGCATCCGCGTACCGCGGTCGCGCTGGAAGACAGCTCCGTCTGCGTGATCCCGTACAGCGCGCTCAAGGCGCTGTGCTCGGAAGCCGGTTCGATGCAGTTGCGCATGCACAAGCTGATGAGCGAACAGATCGTGCGCGAAACGTCGCAAACGATGCTGCTCGGTTCGCTGAATGCGGAAGAACGCGTCGCCGCGTTCCTGCTCGACGTCTCGTCGCGCTACCTGAAGCGCGGTTACTCGCCGTCGGAATTCAACCTGCGGATGACGCGCGAAGACATCGGCAGCTACCTCGGCATGACGCTCGAAACGGTCAGCCGCACGCTGTCGAAATTCCAGAAGCGCGGCCTGATCGAAATGCAGGGCCGCCACGTCCAGATCATCGATTTCGACGGCCTGCATCACGTCTGAGGTGATGCCGCACGGCGCGCGCCTCTCGCGCGCCGCCTGAATCGCACAATCGGTCAATCGAGAAACAGCGCGGCGCGCGCCTTCAGCGCCGCGCTGAAATCGTCGAGCCAGCCGATCGACAGACGCCAGCTTTGCCAGTAAAGGTCGATGTCGATCGTGCGCCCGCGCGACATGTCGACCAGTTCACCCGCCGCCAGTTGGCGGTCGACCATCCGGTCCGGACACATCCCCCATCCCAATCCCGTCTCACACGCACGCAGGTAGCCCGCGACGTGCGGTATCCAGTGCTGCGGCGGATCGAGATCCGCGCGCGTCACGCGCCGGATGAAACGCGCCTGCAGCCCGTCCTTCGGATTGAACATCACGCACGGCGCGCGGCGCAGTGCATCGCGCGTGATGCCCGCACCGAAATAGCGTTCGTAAAACGCCGGCGAGCACACCGCGCGATAGCGGATGCGCCCGAGCCGCTCCGACCGGCATCCCTGGATCGGCTCGGCCTGCGCGGTCACGGCGCCCTGCACGCTGCCGTCGCGAATGCGTGAAGCCGTGTAGTCCTGGTCGTCGATCACGAGGTCGAGCAGCGTCTCGCGCTCCGTGCAGAACGGCCCGACCGCGTCGATGAACCACGTCGCGACGCTGTCGTCGTTGACGGCCACGCGCAATGTCGGCCATGCGCTCGCGATCTGGCCCGGCAGCGCCGGCATCCGGCCGCCCAGCTCGGCCTCGAGCAGTTGCACGCGCTCGGTATGCCGGCACAGCAGCGCACCCGACGTCGTCGCAACGCACGGCTGCCCGCGCTTCACGAGCACGCTCCCCACCCGCTCCTCCAGCAGTTTGACCCGCTGCGACACGGCCGACGGCGTGACGTTCAGCTCCTTGGCGGCCCGCTCGAACGAGCCGTGCCGGATCACGGCCGCGAGGGCATCGAGCAACGCGTAGTCGAGCATTAGATTTCCTTAATCGGCATTAGGTGAATTAGCTTCTCTTATTTTCACGCTGACCGCAGACTAGCGCTACCCGATTCATCCGTCTACTGCTTCCACCGTTGTCACCCACCATGAACTGGCTCGCTTTTTCCCACGGCGCCGCGCTTTGCGGATCGCTCATCGTCACCATCGGCGCGCAGAACGCCTTCGTGCTGCGGCAGGGCATCATGCGCTCGCACGTCGGCAAGATCGTGCTGCTGTGCGCCCTGTCCGACATGATCCTGATCGGCGCGGGCGTCGGCGGCGCATCGGTGCTCGTCGAACGCTACCCGACCTTCGTCCACGCGGTGCTGTACGTCGGCCTCGCGTATCTCGCCTGGTTCGGCATCAACGCGCTGCGCCGCGCGTTCAAGCCCGGCCACGAAACGCTCGACGTGCGCGGCAACGCAGTGGCGCCGCCGCCGCAGAGCGGCCTCGCGATCGTACTGATGACGCTCGCGTTCACGTGGCTCAACCCGCACGTGTATCTCGACACGTTCCTGCTGATCGGTACGGCCGGCGCACGCGAGCCGGAAGGCGCACGGCTCGCATTCGCGATCGGCGCGATGTCGGTCAGCGTCGTGTGGTTCCTCGGGCTCGGCTACGGCGCGCGGCTGCTGGCGCCGTGGTTCCGCAAGGCCACTGCGTGGCGCGTGCTGGATGGCGCGATCGGCAGCATGGTGCTGTTTCTCGCGGCGGTACAGTTGCGCTGACCGGCTCGCCAACGCGCGGGCGGCTGCTTGCCGCCCGTCGTCCCGCCCACTTCGGCGCAACGCCGGAGCCTCCACCTTCCCCTTCGTCACCGCTTCCGCCCGCGCGCCGCTGCGCGCTCCGTCTCGCCAACCGCGACAAAAATCGGTTCCCGATCGAACGCAGCCGCACGAAGCACTCACGCAACGGACGAGGTGTCCGTCATCTGCGTCGAGCCGTCCGCCATCGCGGCCGCGCGCCGCCTGCACGAATCGGCGCGATGGGCGAGAATGTCCGGCGTCCCGCGACAACGGCGCGACCACACCACGTACCTGTCGTCTCGCCGCGAACGCGCCGGCCCATCCCGCAGTTCCATTCCGTCACCCCGCAGCAATCGGAGCAGAACATGGCACTACGCACCCTTGGCACGTCGAACATCCAGGTTTCGCCGCTCGCGTTCGGCGGCAACGTCTTCGGCTGGACCGTCGACGAGAACACGTCGTTTGCGCTCCTCGACGCGCTCGCCGACACCGGCATCAACTTCATCGACACGGCCGACGTCTATTCGGCCTGGGCGCCCGGCAACAGCGGCGGCGAATCGGAAACGATCATCGGCAAATGGCTCAAGCGGTCCGGCAAGCGCGAGCAGGTCGTGATCGCGACCAAGGTCGGCCTGCTGGGCACGCGCGCGGGGCTGACTCGCGACAACATCCTGAAAGCCGCCGACGATTCGCTGCGCCGCCTGCAGACCGACTACATCGACCTGTATTTCTCGCATCGCGACCTTGCCGATACGGCCCCGCTCGAAGAAACGCTCGGCGCCTATCAGACGCTGATCGACGCGGGCAAGGTGCGGATCATCGGCGCGTCGAACTACAGCGGCGCACGCCTGCGCGAAGCGGCCGACATCAGCCAGCGCGACGGCCTGCCCGCGTACCAGGTCATCCAGCCCGAGTACAACCTGCTCGACCGCGCCGACTACGAACGCGATCTCGAACCGGTCGTGCGGGACCTGAAGCTCGGCGTCGTCAACTACTACGCGCTCGCGAGCGGGTTCCTGTCGGGCAAGTACCGCAGCGAGGCCGACCTGAAGAAGAGCGTGCGCGGCGATCGCGTCGCCGGGTATCTCAATGAACGCGGGCTGCGCATCCTCGCCGCGCTCGATGCGGTAGCCGAGAAGCACGGCACGCAGCCGGCCGCCATCGCGCTCGCATGGCAGATCGCGCGGCCGACGATCACCGCGCCGATCGCGAGCGCAACGTCGCTGGTGCAGCTGGCATCGCTGGGCGAAGCGATCCGCGTTCAGCTCGATCAGGATGACATTCGCCGGATCGATGAGGCGAGTGCGGCCTGAAGTCGTCGGCAGCAGGCCGGTCGATCGGATCGCGCAGTCCGCGCGGCTCCGTGACCGGCCTGTGTCGTGTGCGTACCGAAATGCACGCTGCCTAGACGAAAACCGTCGTCGTGTTTTGATCGACACGGCCGCTTGTGTTGCCTCAGCCGGACATCGACCGCACACGCAGCCGCAACGCCCCGCTGCAAGCGCATCACGCCCCCGTCCCGGGTCTTTCACGGATTGACCACGCTCTCCGCCATGCCCGAGACTGCGCCGCTCGAGCGGTCATTGGGAGAACGTCATGCCGGACACCAGCACGGAGATCGCCACGATCTCGACGCGCGCCGTGCGCGGCCACGAACGCGTCGACTTCTGGGTCGACCATGTCGCTCGCACGCTCGTGCGGATCGAATGCAGCGGCAAGTCGTCCGAAGGTATCGACGCGTCGCTGCGCAAGCGCGATCTCGGGCTGTTCGGCGCCTGCGACATCGTCGCGAACCGGCACGCGGTCGTGCGCACGCCGCACAACATCCATGCGGACCAGCGCGACGCCGTGTTCATCTGCCTGATGCACGCCGGGCAAGGCTATACGTTCCAGGACGTCGACTGCATGCAGCACGGGCCCGGCGACCTCGTCCTCTACGACACGTCGATGCCGTACGGCCACGGCTTTCCCGCCGACATGGCGATGACCGTGCTCGACGTGCCGCGTCACGTGTTCGAAGCGCGCGTCGGCCCGTGGCGCTACCGCAGCCTCGTCAAGATCGACCGTGACGACGGCGTCTCGTCGTGGGCCGTGCGGCAGGTCTATGCGCTGCTCGCCGCGCCGCAGGAGCCGACGCCCGATGCGCGCGAACAGCGTGCCGCCGCGATCCTCGATCTCGTGCAATCGATGCTGCGGCTGCGCGACGGCGACGCGTCGCCGACCAAATCGACCGTCCACACGCTGTCGCGCGCGAAGGCGTTCATCGACAGCCATCTCGCCGACGACGATCTCGACAGCCAGTCGGTGAGCCGCGCGATCAACCTGTCGCCGCGCCAGCTTGCGCGGGTCTTCGAAATCGAAGGAATGCCGCTCACGCGCTACATCCTCGCGCGGCGGCTCGAACGCTGCCGCGCCGACCTGCGCGACCGGTCGCTGAAACACCTGACGGTCAGCGAGATCGCGTTCCGTTGGGGCTTCAACAACAGCGCACACTTCAGCCGCAGCTATCGCGCGCGCTTCGGCGAGACACCGAGCGATACGCGTGCACCGGCGCTCACCGACGCACGATAGTCCGCCGCCGCCCTCCGCCCGCCCGCCGCCGCGTCCCTGCGAGGCAAGCACGGCGTCCGTTCCGGTCAAATGGGGCCGCATAGCGGTCGCTAAGCTGGCTTCCTGCGCGGCGGCACTCGTTTCGCCGCCCGACAGCAAGGAGAAGAAACGGGATGGAGACGTATGACCATATCGTCGTCGGCGGCGGTTCGGCCGGCTGCACGGTCGCGCACCGGCTCGTGAAGGCCGGCAGGCGCGTGCTGCTGCTCGAGGACGGCCCGAAGGACGACAACCTGTTCATCCGGATTCCGGCAACCTTCATCCGTGTGCTCGGCACGCGGCGCACAGTCACGTTCGAGAGCGAGCCGCAACCCGGCGCGGCGGGCCGCAAGACCTACGTGCCGCAGGGCCGCACGCTCGGCGGCGGCAGTTCGGTCAACGCGATGCTGTACGTGCGCGGCACGCGCGACGACTACGACGACTGGGCCGCGCTCGGCTGCACCGGCTGGGGTTGGGACGACGTGCTGCCCGTGTTCAAGCGCGCCGAATCGCACCTGCGGCTCTCCGAGCCGTTCCACGGCACCGATGGGCCGTTGAAGGTCGGCGACACACGCTTCCGGCATCCGCTGAGCCTCGCGTTCGTGAAGGCCGCGCAGGAAGCGGGCATCGCATACAACGACGATTTCAACGGCGCGGCGCAACATGGCGTCGGCTTCTATCACACGACGATCTTCGACGGGCAGCGCGGCAGCACCGCGGCCACCTATCTCGCCGACGCGATCCGCCACCCGAACCTGCGCGTGCTGACCGGCTGCCGCGTCACGCGCATCCGGTTCGACGACCGGCGTGCAACCGGCGTCGAATGGCGGACGGAAAGCGGTGCGACCGGTTCGGCCGCCGCGCGCGCCGACGTCGTGCTCGCGGCCGGCGCGCTCAGTACACCGAAGCTGCTGATGCTGTCGGGCATCGGGCCCGGCGCGCACCTGCACGCGCACGGCATCGACGTGCTGCACGACAGCCGCGACGTCGGCGCGAACTACCAGGATCATCTCGAAGTCTCGATCTACGGCCACAGCCACGCACCGGTCAGCCTGCTGGGCGAGGATCGCGGGCTGAAGGCGCTGCGCCACGGGCTGCAGTGGATGCTGTGCCGCACGGGCCTGCTGACCTCGAACGTCGTCGAATCCGGCGCCTTCGTCGACACGACCGGCAGCGGCCGCCCGGACGTCCAGTTCCACGTGCTGCCGACGCTCGTCGGCGACGTCGATCGCGCGCCGCTGCCCGGCCACGGCCTGTCGATCAACCCGTGCCTGCTCAGGCCGCGCTCGCGTGGCTCGGTGCAACTGCGCGGCAACGATCCGGCCGCGCCGATCCTGTTCGACAGCGGCGCGCTGTCCGACCCGGCGGATGTCGACGGCCTCGTGCGCGGCGTCGCGCTTGCGCGCCAGATCATCCGCGCGCCGTCGCTTGCACGCATCGTGCGTGAAGCCGAGACGCTGACCGATGCTGCGCTCGCCGACTATGTGCGGCGTCGCGCGAAAACCGTCTATCACCCGGCCGGCACCTGCCGCATGGGCAACGACGCGCATGCGGTCGTCACGCCGCGCCTCGCGGTGCAAGGCGTTGACGGGTTGCGGATCTGCGATGCATCGGTGATGCCGCGCATCGTGTCCGGCAACACGAACGCGCCGACGATCATGATCGCGGAGCGCTGTGCGGCGTTCATGCTGGCGGAGTAATGCAACACGGCGCGCTGGCGCTTTCGTTCACGAAAAAAAACGGCGCGTGAGACACGTGCCGCCGCTTCATCTGCATCGACTGCCGCAATCAACGCCCGCCCGCCCGCGCCGCCTCGCGCAGCGCCATCGGCGACGCGCCGTACCGCTCGCGAATCGCACGGCTGAAATGAGCCTGGCTCGAAAACCCCCAGCGAAACGCGATTTCGCCGACGCTCGTCTTGCGCAGCCGCGCATCGGTCAGCTCGCGATACGCATGCGACAGCCGCTCCGACCAGATATGCTGCGTGATCGACTCGCCTTCTGCCGCGAAGAGGCGACTCAGATGCCGCAGCGACAGCCCGACCGCGTCCGCGACGGCCTGCGGCCCGAGCTCCGGGTCGCCGAGATGCGTCGCGATGTGCTGCTTCGCGGTCAGCAGATACGACAGCGACGCACGCGACGCGCCTGCCCCGTTCACCTCCGCATCGATGAGTTCCGCGATCAGCGTGCGCGTGTGTTCGGCGAACCGCGCGGCGTCACGCTCGACCGGATCCTTCATGAACCGCTCGACGCTCGCGCGCAAGGTCGCGCCGAGCATCGCGCTCGCGCCGGGTTTCGGCGCGATCCGCAACGGCAGCGCCGCCAGTTCCGCATCGAACCGGTCGTCGAACGTCGTGATCGGGATATCGATCAGCAGCTGCCGCATCGGCGTCAGGAATCCGAACAGATAGGGCACGCGCGTGTCGTAGACGACGACATCGCCGGCATCCGCGAGCAGGCAGCGGTCCCGCTGGATGAAATACGCGCGCCCGCTCAGGATCTGGCACGCGAACAGCGACTCCTTCGGCAACTGGCGCACCAAAGCGGGGCTGCGCTCGATCACGTGATCCTGGCCGCTGATGTCCGCGATGCCGAGGCCCGGCAACGCGATGTCAGTCTTCTCGACTTCGAGCCCGGCCGGCGACAGCGACGAACAGCGCAGCCCGACCAGCGTCGCCGCATTGAACGCATCCCAGTACGCCATCCTGTCGCGCGCCGGCACGTCGGCCGTCGAGCCTCGCGTGCGGGAAAAAACGGTCGTATTCGTCACGTCGCCTCCTGCGGGCGCCTGTCGTGCGGAGCAGCACGGATTTGGGGGATGGTTCGTCTGGATTCTGGTGCGATGCAATGTCCGGCGCGGTCAAGCAATTCGTCCAGCCCAGTCAAGAGCGGCGCGCACCGGCTGGCTAAAGTCGAGCCCACGACAACCGATACCCAAGGAGACAGACCGTGGTCGACAAAGCCGTAGCCGAATTCTGGCAAAACATTGCGCCGATTGCCAATCCGTTCAAGCCCGATGCGCTGCCCGAAGCGTACATCGCGAACGCGGCCACCGACGACGAGCGCTATTACGTTCCGTTCACCGAAACGGTTTCGTCACGGCCGCTGTGGATCTCCCCGTCGCAGAACAAATGGTGCGACATCCTGATGGCCAAGGAAGCCGGGCTCGTGAACCGGCACTATCACCCGCACGAGGTGTTCGCTTACACGCTGTCAGGCAAGTGGGGTTATCTGGAGCACGAATGGACCGCGACACGCGGCGATTTCGTGTACGAGACGCCGGGCGAAGGCCACACGCTCGTCGCGTTCGATCATCCGGAGCCGATGCGCGCGTTCTTCATCGTCAAGGGGCCGCTGATCTGGCTCGACGAAGCGGGCAACCCCGACGGCTATTTCGACGTGCACTCGTACATCGCGATGTGCAAGGCGCATTACGAAAAGGTCGGCCTCGGCGCGCAAGCGATCGAGAAGCTGTTCCGCTGACGTGCGGCGAGGCTCACCATGACATCCTCCACCTCTTCCCGATCCGCGTGGACGTATGAGAACAGGCTGCTGCTGATCCTGTTCATGACGTTCGGCTTCGTGTTCTTCGACCGCCTCGCGCTGTCGTTCCTGTTCCCGTTCATGTCGGCCGAACTGCACCTGACGAACACGCAGCTCGGCATGGTGTCGTCCGCGCTCGCGCTCACATGGGCACTGTCCGGCGCCGCGACGGGCGCGTGGTCCGACGCGCGCGGCACGCGCAAGCCGCTGCTGATCGCGGCCGTGCTCGGCTTTTCCGTGTGCTCGGCGCTGTCGGGGCTCGTCGGCGGCTTCGCGAGCCTGATCGCGTTCCGCGCGCTGATGGGCATCGCCGAAGGCCCCGTGCTGCCGCTGTCGCAATCGCTGATGGTCGAAAGCTCGACGCCGAGCCGCCGCGGGCTGAACATGGGCCTGCTGCAGGGCTCCGCCGCCGGACTGCTCGGCGCGATGATCGGCCCGCCGGTGGTCATCGGCATCGCGACCGCGTACGGCTGGCGCGAAGCGTTCTACGTATCGTGCGTTCCGGGCTTCCTGATCGCGTTCTGCATCTGGCGCTGGGTGCGCGAAGTGCCGCCCGGCGGCGTGCGGCACGCGCAGGCCGAACCCGCCGGCGCACCGGCCGAGAGCGGCGCGGCAGTGAGCCGCTGGGCGTTGCTGAAGGAGCGCAACATCCTGCTCTGCATGCTGATCAGCTGCTTCTTTCTCACGTGGTTCGTCGTGATCA
This sequence comes from Burkholderia sp. 4NA327C6, assembly GCF_005502655.1. Lineage (NCBI taxonomy): Bacteria > Pseudomonadati > Pseudomonadota > Betaproteobacteria > Burkholderiales > Burkholderiaceae > Burkholderia > Burkholderia sp. 4NA327C6. Next base: position 23,769 of record NZ_SCNZ01000071.1, read on the forward strand.
TCTCGTTCGCGCCGGTATTCCTCGTGGAAAGCCGCCATCTTTCGCCGTCCGGCATGGGCGTCGTGATGACCTGCCTCGGCGCCGCGTGGGTGTTCTGGGGCTTTGCGGTGCCGGCAATCTCCGACCGGATCGGCCGCAAGCCGACGATGATCGCGTTCGCGCTGATCGCGGCCGTGTGCCCGGTCGTGATGATCCATGCCGGTTCGCTGTGGGCGCTCGGCGCGCTCGTGTTCGCCACGTACACGGGCCTCGGCTGCTTCACGCTGTTCATGGCGACGATCCCGGCCGAAACGGTGCCGCCGCGCGCGATCGCCAGCGCGCTCGGGCTGATCATGGGCGCGGGCGAGCTGATCGGCGGCTTCGTTGCGCCGACGGTCGCCGGCTTCGCGGCGGACAAGTACGGCCTGCAGTTCGCGATGTGGACGTCGGCCGCCGGCGCGATCCTCGCGTGCGTGCTGTCGTTCGGCCTCGTCGAGACCGCGCCCGCCGTGCTGCGCAAGCGCGCACCCGCCGGCTCGGCCACAAGTCGCCTCGATGCACACAACCTCGGAGGACGCTGACATGCGGGCACTTCAATGGCATGGCCCGCGTGACGTCCGTCTCGTGGAAATCGACACACCGCGCGTCGGCCCCGGTGACGTACGCATCGCGGTCGCGTATTGCGGGATCTGCGGCAGCGACCTGCACGAATATGCGGACGGCCCGCATGCGATCCCGGTCGACACGCCGCATCCGCTGTCGCGTCGCACCGCGCCGCTGACGCTCGGCCACGAGTTCTGCGGCACCGTCGTCGAAGTCGGTAGCGACGTGACGGCGCTGCGCGCGGGCGATCGCGTCGCGGTCGAGCCCGAGTATCGCTGCCACCAGTGCGCGTACTGCCGCTCGGGGTCGTACAACCTGTGCGTGTCGATGGGCTTCGCCGGGCTGATGGGCGACGGCGGCATGGCCGACTTCGCGGTCGTGCCGGCGTACATGCTGCATCGCCTGCCTGACGCCGTGAGTCTCGAGCAGGCCGCGGTGATGGAGCCGGCGGCCGTCGCGCTGCACGCGTTGCGGCGCGGCGAACTGCGGCTCGGCGAGACCTGCGCGGTATTCGGGCTCGGGCCGATCGGGCTGCTGCTGATCATGCTCGCGAAGCTGCAAGGGGCGACCACGATCGTGGCCGTCGACGTCTCGCCCGAACGGCTCGCGGCAGCCACGCGCTTCGGCGCAACGCATACGTTCGATGCCCGCGCACCCAGCGCACCCGCGCTACAGGACGCGATTCGCGCGGCAACGGGCGGGCTCGGCGTCGACGCGAGCTTCGAAGCGGCCGGGCTGCCGGCCACGTTCGAAGCGGCGATGCAGGCACTGCGCAAGGGCGGCCGCGTCGTGATGGTCGGCCTGATGCCGCACGCCGGCTTCGACGCGTTCCGCGCAGTCAATGACGAGCTGACCTTCACGGCGAGCGTCGGCTACCGGCATGCGTACGAAGACCTGCTGCGCATCGTCGCGTCGGGCGCGCTCGACCTCACGTCGATCGTCACGCGCACCGTGTCGCTCGAAGACGCCGTCGCCGACGGCTTCGACGCGCTGCTCGCCGACCGCGCGCAGATCAAGATCCTCGTTTCACCCGCGCAACGGCCGGCCCGTCGCGCGCACACCATCGGGAGCGTCGAGCATGAGTCGTCAGTGGGCGTTTGAGGGCCGGTCCGTCGTCGTGACGGGCGGCACGTCGGGCATCGGTGCGCGCACGGCGATGCGGTTCGCGCAAGCCGGCGCGTCGGTCGTCGCGCTCGGGCTCGATGCGGCCGGCCCGCATGCGCCCGTGCATGCAGGCATCCGCTGCGTGGAACTCGACGTGACCGACAGCGATGTGCTGACCCGCACGATCGCGGCGCTGCCGCGGCTCGACGTGCTCGTCAACGGCGTCGGCATCAGCCGGCACGCGGACGAGTACCGGATGGACCAGTTCGAACTCGTGCTGAACGTGAACCTGACGTCGGTGATGCGGGCATCCGACGCCGCACGGCCGGCACTGTCGGCCAACGGCGGCAGCATCGTCAATGTCGCGTCGATGTACACGTACTTCGGCAGCAAGGATCGCCCCGCATACAGCGCGAGCAAGGGCGGTATCGCGCAGCTCACGCGCTCGCTCGCGCAGGCGTGGGCCGATCGCGGCATTCGCGTGAACGCGGTCGCGCCCGGCTGGATCGACACGCCGCTCAGCAGCGGCCTGAAGGCCGACATGCAGGCGTCGCGCCGCATCCTCGAACGCACGCCGCTCGGGCGTTGGGGCACGGCCGACGAAGTCGCGGACGTGATCCTGTTCCTGTGCTCGCCCGGTGCGTCGTTCGTGACCGGCGCGGTCGTGCCGGTCGATGGCGGGTATTCGACGGTCTAGCACACGGCCCAACGCGTATCGCGGGCATCGGCAAGCCGGTTGCTTCCGCCGATGCCCGTCACACACCGGCTTCCGTCCGGTGCCACCGAACCGGGATTCATCCGGTTCGGCTTTGTTCATATCAATCAGTAGTCCGATCAAAAATATCCGACCCGATCGGAAACATGTGAGGAGCACATTGGAGATGACGAAAAAGACCCTTCTGGCGCTCGCGGCATGCGCCGTTCCCGCCGCGTCGTTCGCACAGAGCAGCGTGACGATGTTCGGGCTGATGGATGCCGGTATCAGCTATGTCAGCAACCAGGGCGGCCACGGCGCCGCGAAGTTCGACGACAACATCTTCTTCCCGAACCTGCTCGGTTTCGAAGGCAAGGAAGATCTCGGCGCCGGTACGCGCGCGATCTTCCGGCTCGTCAACCAGTATTCGCTCGGCAACGGCTCGATCATAGGCGGCGGCCTGTTCGCGCGCACGGCCTACGTCGGGCTGCAGAACGAACGGTACGGCACGCTGACGCTCGGCAACCAGTACGAGTTCATGGTCGATGCGCTGGCCGCGAGCGGCAACGAGATCGCGCAGGATCTCGTCGGCCTGTACGGCTTTCGCAACGGCCCGTTCGACAAGCTCGCGTTGCCGAACAACCCGACCGGCGCCTTCGACTGGGATCGCGTCGCGGGCAGCAATCGCGTCGCGAATTCGGTCAAGTACACGAGCCCGTCGCTGTCGGGCCTGACCTTCGGCGCGCTGTACGGCTTCGGGAACGTTGCAGGTTCGGTGGGCGCGAACAACACGGTGAGCGTCGGCGCGAGCTACGACAACGGCCCGTTCGGCGCGGGCGCGGCCTATACGAACCAGAAGTACGGCGCGACGGACGGGCTGCCGCCGACCAGCGTGCGCAACTGGGGCGCGGGCGTGCACTACACGCTCGGCACGGTCACCGGGAAAGCGCTCTTCACGACCGTACGCAATGCGCAAAACGGCGCTGGCGCGTGGTCGGCGGAAGCCGGCGCCGCGTGGCGACCGTCGCCGGCATGGGTGATCGGCGCGAGCTACACGTACATGAAGGGCAACGACACGCTCGACAACGCGCACGCGCACCAGTTCCTGGCCGCCGTCCAGTACTGGCTGTCGAAACGCACGATGGTGTACGTGGCAGGCGTGCATCAGCGCGCGAACCACGGCAGCAATGCGCAGATCAACGGCGTGATGGATGCGAACGGCGCAGCGAGTGGCGCCCTGCAGTCGATCGCGCGGATCGGATTCAGCACGCGGTTCTAAGCCGCTGCCTCGACGGATTCCGGCGGCGATCCTGTGTCCGGATCGCCTGATGAAACGGGTTGCCGCGGCGCCGGGACAGCCGCGCAAAAAATGCAGGATCCCGTAGGATTCACATGCACGCGCGCGCGAAGTGTCCGTCGACGCCGTTGGCTTGCGCGGCCAGCGCGCGGCTGACGCGCGCATGGTTGGCGCCCCGCACGTCCGGCGGCATCGACGCGTACGCCGCGTCGCGAATCAACGCGTGACGGAACGAATAGAACACGCGATCGCGCCGATGTTGCGCGTACATGATCCGCTCTTCCAGCAGCAGTTGCAGATGCGCGTCGAGCGTGACGCGATCATGCGGCGACGCCGCGGCCAGCAGTTGCGCATCCACCTCGAGCCCGATCGTCGCGGCGAGCTGCGCGGTATCGCGCGCGTCGTCGATCCGGTCGAGCGCGCGATCGAGCATCCCGCCGAGACTGAGCGGAAGCGGGCACGGGCCCGTCGTCCGCAGCCCTGCGAGCGAGCCGTCCGCCCCGTTCATCGTCAGTTCGCGTGCAACGGCCTCGATGAACAGTGGAATACCCGCCGTACGATGGACGAGCGGGTCGAGCCAGGCCGGATCGAGCGCGCCCTGGCCCAGGTGCGCCGACATCAGGCGCCGCGCGTCGTCGCGCGGCAGGCGGCGCAGCACCACGCGTTCGGTCGCGCCACGCCAGCGCGCGAGCCTGGCGGGCCGCGACGTGAGCACGATGCAGAGCGCCGCCGCGCGCGGCGAGTGCTGCAGGTACGCAAGAAAATCCTCGGTCGAGCGGTCGATCCACTGGACGTCCTCGACGACGAGCAACACCGGCGCGCCGTTCCCGAGCGACACGATCAATTGCTCGAGCACGTCGAACAGTGCGTGCGGTTCGCGCGCGCTCGGCCACCTCGCCGCCTTCGCGTCGCAGGGCAGCCCCAGCCAGGTCGCGAGCGCGACACGGGCCGCCGCACGATCGCATTCGAGCGCCGCGAGCATCGCGTCGATCGCCGCGTGTGTGGTGTCGGCCGGGCTGTCGGCGTCGAGTTGCCAATGCGCGCCGATGAACCGCAGGATAGGAAACAGCGCATGATTCTCCCGCTCCGGCAGGCACCCGCAATGCGCGAACGCGTGGCCCTGTATGCGCACGGCCTCGCACAGCGCGTACACGAGGCGCGACTTGCCGATTCCTGCATCGCCGACGACGAGCCGCGGCACGCCGCGCATCGCGCGACGATGGCATGCGCGGGTCGCCTGCCACGCGCGAAGCAGTGCATCGATTTCGCGCGCGCGGCCGATCATCGGCGCCCGCATGCCGCCGTCGAGCGAATCGAACGGCGTATCGGCCCGGCGCTCGCCGAGCAGTTCATGCACCGGCTGCGGCGCGAGGCCCGCCCGCGCCAGCCGCAACGCGGTCGGCCGGAAGTCGGCATGCCGTTCGAGCGCGAGCCGCGCATCGTCGCTGATCAGGATCTGCCCGGGCCCGGCCAGCCGCAACAGCCGTGATGCGACGGCCGGCGTCGATCCGCCTGCCCTCTGCGCCGCATGCACGAGAACCTGGCCGACGTGAATCGCAGCGGCCACTTCGACGTGCCAGCCTTCGCCGCCGACGGCATCGCGGGCATCGGCCGGCACCGGCAACCGCGCGCGCGCGGCCACCCGCACCATGTCGAGCGCCGCACGCGCCGCGCGGCGCGCGGGACGGTCGATATCGCCTTGCAGGCCGAAATGGAACAGCAGCGTGTCGCCGAGCCGCTCGTCGACCTGCGCGCCATAGCCGACGGCGATATCCGCGCACTTCGTCAGCCATTGCGCCTCGTAGCGGTCGAGCAGGGCGCCGTGATCGGTTCCCGCATGGCGTTGCCGGCCGTCTCCGGCGATCGTCACGCAACAGCACAGCGAGGTGACCTGCCGGTATTCGCCTGCCGTTGCGACCGCGTCGCTGCGCGGCGCGAACGGGTGCGGCCGCGGGCGCCGGCTTGCGCGGCCGGCATCGAGCGGGCCGACGAGCGCGGCGAAATTGAGCGCGCGAAACTGCGCGACGAGTTCGTCGGCCGAGGCGGCACGCTGCGCCGGATGCTTGCCCAACGCTTGCCGCAGCACCGAGCCGACCGGATGCGACGCGATCGCCGGTGGAAGCGCGACATCCACCGGGCTGAGCTGCCGATAGAGAATGTCGGCCACGCTTGTGCCCTGCATCACGACTTCGCCCGTCAGGCATTCGATCACGACCAGGCCCCACGCATACAGGTCGCTTCCCGGCGTCGGCGGTTCGTGGCGCAATTGCTCGGGCGCGCAGTATGACGGCGAGCCGAGCACCTCGGCCGCCAGCGTCGCCGCCTGCGGCGCGATATCGGTTGTGCCCGGCAACAGGGCGCCGATCCCGAAATCGAGGAGCTTCGCGTGCGGCCCGTCTTCGGCCATCGCGAGCACGATGTTTTGCGGCTTCAGATCCCGGTGCACGATGCCGCGGCGATGCGCCGCCGCGAGCGCCTCGAGTACCTCCGTCATCAGCCGTCCCGTATCGATGGCCGACAGCGGCCCCTCCATCGCGAGCTGGTCGCGCAGGGTCCGGCCCTGCACGCGTTCGAATACGGCAAACAGCCGCCCGTCGGGCGCTTCCCCCTTGTCCAGCAGCGCCACGATGTTCGGGTGCCGCAGTGCCTCGCACAGGCTCGTCTCGCGCCGAAAGCGCACGCGCTGGCGCGCGCGCTCGGCTTCGGTCCGCGCGACATCGTCCCGCATCAGCTTGATCGCGACGTCTTGCCCCGTCTCGTCGCACGTTGCGCGAAACACCACGCCGCTGCCGCCTTCGCCGAGCAACGCACCGAGCCGGTAATGCCGCTTGCCTGCCAACGTCGCGAACGGCGCGGCGGGCTGCTGCGATTCTCGCGCGTGACGCACGGCGCGTGCACGTGTCACGGTCGGCCGCCCGGGCTGTCGTTCCGCGTTCACGAGCAATGGACGACCGGATCCGGCGCCGGACGATGCATGCCGATGCGCGGCTCGACGCCCGGCACCGACTGGCATTCCAGGCGCTCGCCGCGCATGACGCGGAACGGGAAATCGCCGAAGCGGACGCTGCCGCGCCGCCGCTCGACCAGCTGACTCGCGTCGAGCCCCGGCAGCGCCGCGAACTGGCTCCGGGCGCGATGAATCTGCACGTTGAGATGGGACGTATCGATACCAAGCATGCGCGCCAGCCGGTCGAGTTCGATCCAGCCTTGCGTGGCCGCGTCATAACCGGCCTGCATGTCGGCCGAACGTGCGCGGGCGAGCGTGACGAGGCTGTAGTGATGCGCGCGCTCGCCGAGATCGACCACGCCGCCGCGAACATGCAGCAGCGCCCGCGCGTGCTCTTCGTCCCGGCTGACGAGGAATTCGAGCAATCGGGGCGGTGCGGCCGGATCGGCAGGCGCACGCAGCGTCATCGTCGAGCCGTGGCGCACGAGCGCCACGCGCCACGTGAAGTCGCCCGTCGATACTTCATCGCCGTCATGAAGCGCGCGCGGCGGCAGCGTGTCGTCGCACAGCCAATCGCCGGCCGGCGACCTGACGATCGTGACCGGCTGCGCGGCGTGGGCAGCCAGGATCTGGCGCGGCGTGAGCACGATCGGATGCACGGCGCCCCGTACCGGCCACAGCGTATCGGCCGGATCGTCGAGCGCATCGACGCGCCACGGCGCGACACCCGCCCTGCCGAACCGGATCACGTCGCCTCGCTGCAGCACCGCGTGCTCGCCGTCGCGCAACGGCACGCCCGATACCGACGTGCCGTTGCTGCTGTGATCGTGGAGCTCCCATAACCCGCCGACCCAGCGGATATGGGCATGGACCCGGGACACCGACGCATCGCGGATGACCGTATCGCAGCGTGCGGCATCGCGGCCGAACACGTGATACGCGCGGAGCAGGCACGCTTCCCCGGAAAAATCGTTCTTGAGTGTCGCCATGGCTGCCCCGTATCGAATTCGCCCGGATCGCCGGAGTGACGCGTCGACGCCCGGGAAAACGGTTGATTCAGTGATCGCGAACGGTGTGGACCGTTCGCCGCCTCGTAACCAGTTTCTTCGTCAGCTTCCTTTCGAATCGTTGCTCATCTGGCGCGCATTATTTCGACTGTTTGAATGGCCGGTTGTTTTGTTGTTTTAAAATCGAGTAACCTGATGAAAATCCTGCCAAACAAAATCGTACGTCGCAATCGAAATACTCAAATGCCGCCTTGATATTGCAATGCTTTACATTTTCAACGAGTTTCAATTCCGATATAGAGGGTCGGAAATATTCATTTCATCGCGACCCATAGCAGGCTTGCATTGCGCGGGAACACCACATTGGATGATGGAGCCGATTTAAATACCTTTGCCGGCACGGAAAATTTGTTTGATCGAAAGAAAATAAATTAAACAGTTCAAACGATTTAAATAATGATCGCCGGTATTTTATTAGGTTGCATGACATCAAATACTGGGAAACTCGGGTCCCTCACGGCCAATGCCTCGCGGGGCCGTCGGCGCGCGAATACGTGCCGGCACGCCGCTGCGTCACGATCAATTGCCGGCAACGTCTGCAGAACCGGCAACGCGCCGACCGTCCGATCGTCGTGATCGACGCGCCGTCGAGCTGGATGAAACGCATCGGCGGCAATCTCCGCCGCGAGCCGCCAGTCCCCCTGTAGGTTCGCAGAAAAGGTGGTCTCTGCGGTCCATATGAATCAATAGCTTGAGCACCTTTTCTGAGAATTTCGCTCGGGAAAAGTGGCAGAAAAGGTGGCCTTTTCCTATAAAATTCGCAGAAAAGTTGGCCTCCGACCGAAGCAAACTTTATAACACCCGAAAAATCAAACACTTACGCACAGATCAGGACCAGTGAACAAGTGGCGCTCGTGGATCGAGATGGCGTCCCTTAGGCCGCACACGAACTCGTTGACCGTCAAACCGTTGGAGAATGTGTGCTTAAACATCGAGCAACGGTACGGGCGGCGGCGAGTTCGAATAGATTCGGTCACTCTGATCACGCATGTTTGATCTGCAGTGCCAGATAGAGATTGCCTCGACGTTCGAGCCTGCGAGAGATCACGGTAATCATCAACTGTATAGGCCGAGACCTGACCGGTCAGTCAACGTCAGATCAGGTCTCGGACAATACGACCGCTCGTTGCCAATGGCGGTGATCGACTGCGGATTCAACCCGTCTGTTGATGTCCGGGCAGAACTGACCCACTAGAGCTGGAAATTTTCATCGAATTTTGACCCACGTGATTGAATGCTCTGCTCAATCTTTGAGCAGGGGATACAAAGGTGATCA
>NZ_SCNZ01000072.1:0-30234 GCF_005502655.1 Burkholderia sp. 4NA327C6
TCGTTCCTGTATCACATGGACAACAACCAGGTCGTGGTCGGCTTCGTGGTGGGCCTCGGCTACACGAACCCGTACCTGTCGCCGTTCGAGGAATTCCAGCGCTACAAGACGCATCCGTCGATCCGCGCGTTCCTGGAAGGTGGCAAGCGCGTGTCGTACGGCGCGCGTGCGATCACGGCCGGCGGCCTGCTGTCGCTGCCGAAGACGGTGTTCCCGGGCGGCGCGCTGATCGGCGATGACGCGGGCTTCCTGAACGCATCGCGGATCAAGGGCAGCCACGCGGCGATCAAGACCGGCATGCTGGCGGCCGACGCCGCATTCGACGCGGTGCAGGCCGGCCGCCAGTCGGATGAGCTCAACGCGTACCCGGATGCCTTCAAGCAGTCGTGGCTGTACACGGAGCTGTACCGCGCGCGCAACTTCAAGCAGTGGATGGCCAAGGGCCTGTATCTCGGCACGCTGATGGTCGGGCTCGAGCAGAAGGTGATGGGCGGCAACGTGCCGTGGACGCTGCACCACAAGCATGCGGACCACGAGATGCTGAAGCCGGCGTCGCAATGCCAGCCGATCGAGTATCCGAAGCCGGACGGCAAGCTGACGTTCGACCGTCTGTCGTCGGTGTTCATCTCGAACACGAACCACGAGGAGAACCAGCCGGCGCACCTGACGCTGAAGGATGCAAACGTGCCGGTGAACGTGAACCTGCGCACGTACGCGGGGCCGGAGGGGCGCTTCTGCCCGGCGGCGGTGTATGAATTCGTGAAGAACGACGACGGCAGCGACCGCCTGGTGATCAACGCGCAGAACTGCGTGCACTGCAAGACCTGCGACATCAAGGACCCGACGCAGAACATCGTGTGGGTCACGCCGGAAGGCGGCGGCGGGCCGAACTACCCGAACATGTAACGCAACGCATCCCCGCGCCTGCGGGCGCGAACGAACCGGAGTGAGACGATGAGCAATGCAGCGAAAGAAGTCGTGGTGGTGAGCGGTGTTCGTACCGCGATCGGTGATTTTGGCGGCAGCCTGAAGGATTTCTCGCCGACCGACCTCGGTGCGAAGGTGGTCGCCGAAGTGCTGTCGCGGGCGAACGTGCCGGGCGACGCAGTCGGGCATGTCGTGTTCGGCCACGTCGTGAACACCGAGCCGAAGGACATGTATCTCGCGCGCGTCGCGGCGATCAACGGCGGCGTGGCGCAGCACACGCCCGCGCTGACCGTGAACCGCCTGTGCGGTTCGGGCCTGCAGGCGATCGTATCGGCCGCGCAGACGATCATGCTCGGCGACGCCGACATCGCGATCGGCGGCGGCTCGGAAAGCATGAGCCGCGCCCCGTACACCGTGCCGGCCGCGCGCTTCGGCCAGCGCATGGGTGACGGCAAGCTCGTCGACATGATGCTCGGCGCGCTGCACGACCCGTTCCAGACGATCCACATGGGCGTGACGGCAGAGAACGTCGCGGCGAAGTACGGCATCTCGCGCGACGCGCAGGATGCGCTGGCGCTCGAATCGCATCGTCGCGCGGCGCGCGCGATCGCGGAAGGGCGCTTCAAGGACCAGATCCTGCCGATCTCGATCCGCACGAAGAAGGGTGAAGTTGCGTTCGACACCGACGAGCACGTGCGCCTCGAAGCCAGCGCGGATGATTTCTCGAAGCTGAAGCCGGTGTTCCAGAAGGAGAACGGCACGGTGACGGCCGGCAATGCGTCGGGCATCAACGATGCGGCTGCCGCCGTGCTGATGATGAGCGCGGACGCCGCGCGCGCGCAGGGCGTGAAGCCGCTCGCCCGCCTCGTCGCGTATGCGCACGCGGGTGTCGATCCGGCGTACATGGGCATCGGCCCGGTGCCGGCCACGCAGAAGGCGCTCGAACGCGCGGGCCTGAAGATCGGCGATCTCGACGTGATCGAGGCGAACGAGGCGTTCGCGGCCCAGGCGTGCGCGGTCACGCAGGAGCTCGGCCTCGATCCGGCGAAGGTCAACCCGAACGGCTCGGGCATCTCGCTCGGTCACCCGATCGGTGCGACCGGCGCGCTGATCACGGTCAAGGCGCTGTACGAACTGAAGCGCATCGGCGGGCGTTACGCGCTCGTGACGATGTGTATCGGCGGCGGCCAGGGGATTGCTGCGATCTTCGAGAACATCTGATAATCGAACGCTCAGCACCCGAATACACAGGAAACTTCATGGCCATCGAAACTGTCGGCGTCGTGGGCGCCGGAACCATGGGCAACGGCATTGCGCAGACCGCCGCCGTTGCGGGTCTCAACGTCGTGATGATCGACGTCAGCGACGCGGCGCTCGAGAAGGGCGTCGCGACGCTGAAGGGCAGCCTCGAGCGGCTCGTGTCGAAGGACAAGCTCGACGCCGCCACGCGCGATGCGGCGCTGGCGCGCATCACGACGTCGACCGACTACGCGAAGCTCGCAGCGGCCGATATCGTGATCGAAGCCGCGACCGAGAACGTCGAGCTGAAGGGCCGCATCCTGAAGCAGATCGAGTCCGTCGCACGGCCCGAGGCGATCATCGCGACCAACACGTCGTCGATCTCGATCACCGCGCTTGCTGCGCCGCTCGCCGATCCGGCGCGCTTCGTCGGCATGCACTTCTTCAACCCGGTGCCGCTGATGCCGCTCGTCGAGATCATCCGCGGGCTGCAGACGAGCGACGCGACCGCGTCGGCGGTGCGCGAGCTGACCGAGCGTTTCGACAAGTCGCCGATCGGCGTGCGCAATTCGCCGGGCTTCGTCGTGAACCGGATTCTCGTGCCGATGATCAACGAGGCGTTCTTCGTGCTGGCGGAAGGCATCGCGTCGGCCGAGGAGATCGACGCGGGGATGAAGCTCGGCGCGAACCACCCGATCGGGCCGCTCGCGCTGGCCGACCTCGTCGGCCTCGACGTGTGCCTCGCGGTGATGGACGTGTTCGTGAAGGACTTCGGCGACCCGAAGTATCGTGCGTGCCCGCTGCTGCGCGAGATGGTGACGGCTGGAAGGCTTGGGCGGAAGACGGGGCGTGGGGTGTACGACTACAGCAAGTAAGCGGAAGGCTGGAAAGTCTTGAACGCGGTTGGCGAGTCGTGCCGGATGATGTCGTTCATCCGGTGCGGTTCGCCATCCGCGTTTTTCATTTAGGGAAGCGGCGCGCCGAATCCTGTCCGTCGGTTGAATCATTTCGGAAATCGATTTTAATCGTTAAATAATTAAGCCAATTAACGAGGATATCTTTCATATCGATTAAATTGACGTTTCAACATGTAATGTTATATCTTGGTTGCCCAAAAACAACCGAGAGAAAATAAAGTGGCAATAAACGAGGGGTTTCAAAAAAAATGCCGCTGGTCGGCCATCGTCGCGTGGTCGGTATTCGCCGGAATGGCCGGCACTGCGTCGGCCAATACCGAGCCTGCGCAGCAGACGCAACCCAGGCAGGCGCGCATGCCTCGCGTGCCGCAGAATCTGCCGGTGTCGCCCGAGCAGGCGCAGTACAACCTGCCGCTCAGCGAGCAGGATCGCGCGGCGCTGACGAGGCCTTCGCCGCTCAAGCAGCCGGCCACGCGCAGCACGCGCAGCACGTCGGGCGCTGATTGCCGCGACATGTCGGTGATGACCCAGTATCGCGGCACGGCACTCGCCGATTACATCGCGAATCTTCCCGATTACGAATGCCACTACGGCTTGTTTTCGGTCGATAAAGCGCAGGCCACACGGATCTTCAATGCCGAAAACGTGCACGCTGTCGCGAGTCGTTTCGTGCAGGAAATTCATCAATACGATGCGAGCAATTTGATCCTGGTCAATTTGCTGATTTATCTGCGTGCTGCTTATTACCAATATGATGTATCGGGCATGGCGAACCCGATTCCGAATCTCGCGGTGTCGCTGCGCCCGTATATCAAGCAAAGCCTGGAGGGTGATGCGCTCTATCGCGACAATTCGCGTGCGCCGAGCACCGCGAACGAACTGATGAAGCTCATCACGAACATGCGGGACGAAGCGTACTACCTGCCGACGCTGAAGAACCGGATCGCATCCTACACCGTGAGCGCGGCGAATCCGCAGGCGGCCGCGCCGCTGCTGCAGCGCAGTGCGGCGGGCGGCTTCACCGGCTTGCTCACGGTGTTCTTCTACGCGCACCAGCGCAGCGGCGCGCAGCCGATGCTCGACAGCGATGCGACGCTCCCGGAGACGCTCAACCGCTTCGTCACCGCGAACCGCGCGAGCCTGTCGAACACGAGCGCCGCCTATCAGCTGGCCGACGCGGCGCGCGAAACGTTTCGCTTCCTCCGCTATCCGACGCAGAAGCCGCGCGTGAAGAAAATGATCCAGGACATGCTCGCGTCGACGAGCATGACGGGCGCGGACAGCGATCTCTGGCTCGCGGCGGCGGAAGCGGTCGACTACGGCGATCCGGGCAACTGCGCGGACTACGGCACCTGCGACTACAAGAAGCGGCTGACCGACGCGGTGCTCGCGAATCGCTACACATGCAATGCGGGCGTGCGCATTCTCGCGCAGGACATGACGATGTCGCAGCTGCAGTCGGTCTGCACGGCGGTCGCGAGGCAGGACGACTACTTCCACCGGATGATGAAGACCGGGCGCAAGGCGGTCGCAGGCGATCGCAACGACACGATCGAACTCGTCATTTTCGATGACTACGCGAACTATCGAAAATACGCGTCGGTGATCTACGGCATCAGCACCGACAACGGCGGCATGTATCTCGAGGGCGATCCGTCCGCGCCGGGCAATCAGGCGCGCTTCATCGCGCACGAGGCATCATGGCTGCGGCCCGAGTTCAAGGTATGGAACCTCGAGCACGAGTTCACGCACTATCTCGACGGCCGATACGACATGGCGGGCGACTTCTCGGCGAGCACCGCGAAGCCGACCGTGTGGTGGATCGAAGGCGTCGCCGAGTATCTGTCGAGAAAGAACGACAACCCGGAGTCGATCGACGCGGTGCGCACGGGCGCGTACCGGTTCTCGGACGTGCTCGGCACGCGTTACGCGTCGAGCGACTACGTCACGCGCGCGTACCGGTGGGGCTACATGGCGACGCGCTTCATGTTCGAGCGCCATCGCGCGGACGTCGACACCATCGTGTCCCGCTTCCGGGTGGGCGATTACGATGGGTACGCAAACTATGTCGCGTACATCGGCAATCGCTATGACACCGAGTTTGCCGACTGGGCGCGCAGCGCGACGACGGCAGGCGAGCCGCCGGTGCCGGCGAAGCGCTGACCGGCACCGGTCGGCGCCGCGTGATCGGACGCCGGCCACCGTGGCGCCCGACGCACCCGAGAGGGCGACGGGAGCAGGAAGCGGCCCTCGAACGGAAATTCGAGGGCCGCGGCGCGTCGACCTGACGTGCCGCCACCGCGCTAGCGATCCGTGCCGGTATCGGCAACATAGTTTGCGATACTGAAGAAACGGTAATCGTCAAGCAGATCCGGCCCCGGGAACCCCTCCGGATGAATCCGCCCGTGAATCGGGCTGTCGGGGCGCAGGCCGGCCAGCGTCAACGCAAGCGTGAATTCGTTGAACGGCGCCATGAATTGACGCGACACGAAATGCATCCCCCAGTTGAACACCGACGGAAGCTGCTCGGTGCGCAACCACGTGTCCGGGCCGCCCGGCGCACGCGCGCAAAGATTCTCCGCCCACGGGCTATGCCCTTCCACGATGAGAAAGCCGTGCTTTGCGTGGGGCTTCCAGCGGGTCAGGAAATCGATGAGATCCGCTGCCGCCACGTAACCGGGAACGAGGCCTTCCGCATCGCTGTAGGCCACCTTGAACGCCCGCTTGATCGCGTCGAGCGCGATCGGCAGCTCGGCCTGATCCGATACAGTCAGGACGCCCGCGTAGTGCTGATCGACAACCGCGCGCAGGCGTGTGCGATCGACGCTGCGCAGATGGCGCTCGAGGATCGCTTCGGCGGCGTCCTTGCGACGAATGCTCAACCGGCGGTTGTGGACCAGGAACATGAAGGTATGCAACAAGTCGCTCAGTCGCGCCGGGCGCACGCTGCCGTCCGGCTGCCTGACGGTCAGGCCGCTTTCGGCCACGGCTTCGTCGTAGCGGTCGGGCCGGGATATGTCCGCGGCGATCACGCGGACCTGCACGCCGGAGACGTCCCTCAGCGCAGACAGCGTGGCGGCCGCGCGGCCGCGCGCGGATTCGTTGTAGTCCGCACCGATCACGAGCAGCGGATAATCCGCGAGGTGCCGGCCACGCTGCGTCGACGTGATCACGTATTCCGCCAGGCGCTTCAGCGCGCTGCCGTCGCCGCAGCCCATGTCGGCAATGCCGGCCGGCTGGCGGTCCAGCGGCGTCTCGTCGAACAACGCGCGCAGGATTTTCGTCGTGATTTCCTGCGACGCCGGCCCGGACCCGGCGCCGCTCGACGCATATACGTTCATCACGCGATCGATGTGGCCGTCGCTATCGATATCGAGCGGATCGGGGTTGCCGAACAGGAGCTCGTCGAGCAACGCATACGAACGCAGATAGGACGCGGGCAACCCCGCGTAAGGGGCGGCAATCGGACGATGAATCCGGCCCGACTCGGTGAGGCGCACCTTTTCCCGATCGATTTCCACCATGCCGAACTTGCACATCAGCGACCACGCCGCGTGCAGCACGACAGGATCGGCCTGTGTCCAGGCGCCGACCGCGACCCCGTCGGGCTGACCGTCGAGCTTGCCGAGGATGCCGGGCGCCGATTGCGAGTACCGGCCATCCGGCTGCCGGTCGAACACCGGCATGTCGAGCGCGACCCAGGTCGGGCCGAGCAACAGGCCGTCCATCGCCGTGCGCAACTGTCCATTCACCTGGCGCTCCAGATCGGTGGCCGGGAGCGGAAGCTCCGGCCAACCGGCTATGCAGATCCGCGCGAGCTGGGCATACAGCACGCTGTCGTCAGCCGCCATGCGCGTTCGGTGACACAGGGCGTGCAGATGCTGGAGCACCGACGTGGCATTCGCCAGTTGCTCGAACAGCGGGCGGGTGCGCTCGACGCACGCGACGACATATTCGCCGGCCGGGGTGAGCGCATATTCGGCGTCTTCGTCGCCGCGATCGAGGGTCAGCCAGCCGGCCAGGCTCAACAGGTTGAGGGCGCCCCACAGAATCCCCAGGTTACGGGTCGGGTCGGGCTGGCGGGACGTGGCGAACGCGCGCATCGAGCGGGGCGCTCCGGCCCGCAGGCCGCGGAACGCGCCGGCAAACACCAGGCGCGCCAGCGTCGGCACCAGCACGATGCCGTTCGCCCAGTTGCAACTGCGCGTGTAGGCCATCACGCGCTGGGCGTCGTGCCGGCCGATGCGCAGCGTGGCCGCATGCGTGTGTTGCTCGAGCTTGACCGGCAGCTCCATGTCGAGCACCTCGACGCCGATCGGGGTGCCGGCCGACAGGCCGAGCAACGTGCGTGTTTCGTCGGGATAGGCGTCGAGATAGTGTTCGAGTTGCCGGGCCAGTGCGGCGGTGGAATCGCCAAGGTTGAATCGGGCGTGCATGGTGGACGGTCTCACAGGGTCGAAGGTTGGGCTGCAATGGGTGACGATGCATCCGGATCGGCGTGCGCCGCGGCAACCGCCGGCGCGGCGCCGTGAGTCCGCGGCGCGAGGTGGGCGGCCAGCGCGCGAATGGACGGGTAGTCCCAGACCGCGGACGGATCGACGGTCACGCTGAACGTCTCGCTGAGTACGATCGTCATTTCGACGGCGAGGATCGAGTCGAAGCCGATTTCGGCGAACGTCGACTCGCGCG
Source organism: Burkholderia sp. 4NA327C6 (assembly GCF_005502655.1). Classification (NCBI taxonomy): domain Bacteria; kingdom Pseudomonadati; phylum Pseudomonadota; class Betaproteobacteria; order Burkholderiales; family Burkholderiaceae; genus Burkholderia; species Burkholderia sp. 4NA327C6. The sequence goes on from NZ_SCNZ01000072.1 coordinate 7,773, forward strand.
TCAATCGAAGCTTGCGGTGCTTGAGGCGCTCGCCCAGCCACGCGATGAGCCATTGTTCGACGGCATGAATCTGCTGACGCTCGAGCAGGCTCGCCGGTTCGTTCACGGTCGGGGTTGCGGCCGAACCGGCGTCGTCGTCGGCGGGCGCGTCGGGCGCGCCGGCATTGGCGTCCAGCAACGGGTCGACGAGTTGGCTGGCGCCCGGGATCGTTTGCTCGATCGAGCCGATCTCGAACCCGGTGCGCGCGGCCCAGTCGTTCAGTTCCGCTGTCGTGGGCAATGCGGATCGCCGGCCGACCTGCCGTTGCGCCGCCTCGATCGCGAGTTCGTACTGGCGCTGCGCCCAGCGCAGCGTGCCGTCGTCGATCCGCTGCTGCGCAGCCGCGCGTTCGATCACGGCCAGCAGCAATCCCCATTGCGCGATCGTGCCGAGCCAGTAATTGACCCAGACGGCGGCATGCGCGGCGCCGTCGAGTTTCGGCGCATTGGCGAGCCCGTCCTGCGCCAGCCGTGCGCCCAGCTCGCGCAGTTCCCTGGCCAGTGCACCGGCGCTCAGCGCACCCTCCAGATAGCGCGGCAAATCGTCGCCGCCGTTGAGCAGGCGGCTGCCCAGGTGAACCAGCAGCGTTTCGGTCGGCCCCTCGAAGATGCGGGTCAGGCGCGCGTCCCGGAAAATCTGCGGCGCGAGGTTGCTTTCGATATACCCCCGACCACCCAGGAACTGCATCATCTCGTCCGCGGATTGCGAAAGCAGCTCGGAGCCGAGCGTCTTCGCGATCAGGAGGCAGTCTTCAGGCAGCGCGACGCCGAGGTCCAGTTCGGTCGCCAGGTGCTCGACCAGCGCGTTGAGCCCGTCGATGCGGTCGCGCAGCTCGCCCAGGCGCAGGCGGCTCAGCGGGTTGTCCAGCAGCAGGCCGGTGCCGATCTGGCGCCGCGCGCCGTAGCGATGCATCAGCTGCGCACAGCGCTTCATTCCGCCCACGCAGACGGAGGCGATGCCAAGGCGCGCGATGTTCATCGCGTGCTGAGCGACGGCCATCCCTTGCCCGACGTCGCCGAGCCGGCATGCGTCGCTGATTCGTGCCTGATCCAGATGGAGCGAATTCTGGATCATGCCGCGCACGCCCATCGTCAGTTCCTCGGCGCCGATCCGCACGCCCGGCGTGCCGGGGCGCACCGCCAGACCGACCATGCCGGCACCGTCGGCCTGCTTCGCGAACACGTTGATGATTCCCGCCCATGCGGATGAGCCGCTCCAGCGCTTGTTTCCCGTGACCAGCCAGTCGCCGGAATCGAGGCGCTGTGCGCGGGAGGCGATCGCACGCACATGCGAGCCCGCGGCCGGCTCCGTGATCGCGAATGCGGCCAGCATCCGTCCGCTCGCGAGGCTCGGCAGCAATGCGTCGCGCAATGGCGGCTGCGCATGCTGCATGATCGGCAGGATCCCGAGCGTGTTGTTCAGGGCAACGAAGAAAGCCAGGGTCGAATCGATCGCCGCCAACTGCGCCAGCACGCGCGACATGTCGCGCTGGCCGAGGCCGAGGCCGCCATGCGAGCGGTCGATCGGCATGCCGAGCAGGCCCTGATTCCCGAAATCGAGCACGACGTGCGGCGGAATGGTGCGACGCTCGTCGATGGTTCGCGAATCGATCCGCGTGCGGGCATAGTGCCTGAGCCAGTCGTTCAGTTCGTCGACGGTGGCGCTGTCGACGCGCCGGTGATCGTTGGCTGCCGGCTGGTCGGCCACGGCTGCCGGATGCGCGGGCTGTCGGCGATCGGGCGCGCGTGTCGGTGCGCCGCCCTCGACGTCCCACTGCGCGAGGATCGTCAGCGCGCCGTCGTGCAGTTGCGTGCGGCACGTGCTGCGGCGTACCTTGCCGCTCGATGTTTTCGGCACGCTGCCGGGCGACACCAGCACGATCGCGCTCGGGCCGATGTCGAGGCGGTTCCAGATGGCCTGGCGAATCGCGTCGATGAAGCTGTCGAGATTGCCCTTGCGCTGCGTGCGCTCGACTTCCGCGACGACGATCAGGCGCTCCGCGTCGACCTGGTCGTCCATGAAGGCCGCGCAACCGTTCGGCACGAGCTCCGGCACGCCGACGATCAGCGCGTATTCGATGTCTTCCGAGTAGTAGTTGCGGCCGGCGAGGATCACCATGTCCTTGAGCCGGCCGGTGACGTAAAGCTCGTTGTCCAGAATGAAGCCGAGATCGCCGGTGCGCATGAACACCTGATCCCGATGGCCCGCCAGACTGTGCCGGAAGGTCGAATGCGTCTGTTCGTCCAGACGCCAGTAGCCGGCGGCGACGCTCGGGCCGGCCACGCAGATTTCGCCGATCGTCCGATCGGCGCAACGCGCGTTCGTCTCCAGGTCGCGCACGATCACGTGCTGTTCGCCGTCCGTGCGGCCCACGCTGACCAGAACCCGTTCGCCCGGACGATCCAGCGGCTGCTGCGACACGCCCAGGCATTCGCCGCGCAGCACCACGGATTGTTGCTGGAGGGCGGCCTGGTCGACGCATAGCGTCCGGATCGGATGCCGCTCCGTGCGACCGGCGACGTACAGCGTACCCTCCGCCAGCCCGTAGCACGGCAGAAAGCCGTCGGCGGCGAAACCCGCGGCGGCGAAGCGCTGCGCGAAATCGGTCAGGGTGCTGGCGCGCACCGACTCGGCGCCGTTGTAGGCGACCCGCAGGCACGACAGGTCGAGCGTCGCCAGCTGCTCGTCGGAGATCCGCCGACAGCACATCCGGTAGGCGAAATCCGGCGCGCCGGTCAGATCCGCCCGGTACTGGCTGATCGCACGCAACCACAGGTACGGATGCTGGATGAAGCGTTCCGGGGCCATCAGGACGCTCCGGAAGCCGCCGTAGAGCGACGTCAGGATCACGCTGATCAGGCCCATGTCGTGGTAGGGCGGCAGCCAGCTGACGATCGTGCTCTGCTCGTCATAGGCGAGCCATTCGCGCATCAGCCCCAGGTTGTGCATCAGGTTGCCGTGCGACACCATCACGCCCTTGGGGCTGCCGGTGGTTCCCGACGTGTATTGCAGAAAGGCGATCTGGGAGGGCTCCACGCTGGCGGGCGAATGCACGGGATCCAGCACCTGCGCGCCCCCGACGTCGAGCAGCGTGCTGCCGGATGCGTCGGTATCGGCGAGCCAGGTCGCGCAGCGCGCATGGTCCTCGGCCGAACACAGAATCGTGTTCGCGCCCGCGTTCTCGACGATGCCGGCGATCCGCACCATATGCTGCCGGTTGCGCGGCGGGTAGGCGGGAACGGCGATGGCACCCGCATACAGGCACCCCATGAAGGCGCTGACGTAGTCGAGCCCCGGCCGGCACAGCAGCAGGACCCGGTCGCCGATGTCGATCGCGTTCTGCCGCAGCAGCGCGGCGACGCGGCGAGCGCGTGCGTCGAGTTCCGCGAAGGTCATCGATTCGGGCTGTTCCTGTTCGGGCGGGCCGCTCAGGAACACGTAGGCGGTCTTGTCGCCGAGTGCGGCGGCCCGGTTCTGAAGCAGTTCGCTAAGCGTGGTCGGCAAAATCGCAGTGGTCATGTTGTCGTCGCAAGAGGAATGAAAACAGCGAGCAGCGGCCCGGCGCCGGGGCGGCGCCCACGCGTGGCTGCGGCGGGAATCCGAAGGCGGCTATTCGGCGCGATGGAACAGGTCGATCATGTGCATCATGCTTTTGAGATGCAGGAAATGCGGTACCACCCGTTCGCTCCTTGCCGCATAACGTGCCGTCCAGTGATGGGCCAGCTCGTGCGTGGCGGCGGCGTTGCCGCGTACCGCCCGCGCGTCGGCCTCGCGCGCATCGAGGCATGCGCGGGCGTGCCGGACGGCCGAGCGGGCGAACTCGCCGGCGAGGATGCCGTGGTGTCCCAGGGCGAGCCGCGGCGGTTGCAGTTGCTCGATGACATGTAGCGAGTGCCGATAGGCGAACAGGTCCTGAAAGACCAGCGGCAGCCAATGGGTGGCGCCGTGAAACTCGCCGAGCGCATCCGACACGAAACCGATGTCCAGCTGCGGGCAGTAGTAGCCGAACTGGCAACGGCTGTGGCCCGGCAGCGCGATCGTGCGAATCTGCATCCCGGCGCCGATGTCGAGCTGCGTGCGCGGATTGACCGGGTAGAACGGCAGGTCGGACAACTCGGTGAATTCCGCGTCGACGGCGGGCTGCCACGACCGCGAAGCATGCGTGTCGAGCTGACGAATGGTTCGGCAGGCCGACGGGCTCTGGAACGCATCGAACGCGTCGGGGGAACCGGATACATGAAGCCACGGCATGCGCGACTTGAGCGTCATCAGCAGGCTGCAATGGTCATAGTGCGAGTGGGTGATCAGCCAGTAGCGCAAATGCCGGATGCCGCCGAAGTCCCGCAGCAGGTCGTGAAGCTGCTGCCACACGAGCTCCGTCATGCCGCTCAGGCCGCCCTCGATCAGCGTCGCGGCCTCGTCGTTGACGATCACGTACAACGGCACGTCGGCCGTGCCGACGAGGGCCAGCCGCGGCTCGATCCATCCCGGGGAAGCGATCAGCATGTCGTTCAGCTCCGATAGAGCGCGCAGGCCCACGTCGCGCCCGCACCGTAGGTCACGAGGAGGTTGAGCTGGCCGGCCGGCATGCGGCCTTGCTCGCGTGCGAGGGCGAGCGCGACCGGAAACGCCGCACTGGCCATGTTGCCCAGCTGATCGACGGAAATCATGCACCGCTCGCGGGGCAGCCCGAGTTGCCCGATGACCGCGTCGAGGATGCGCAGGTTCGGCTGGTGCGGTACGACCAGGCCGATATCCGACAGCGTCAGCCGGTGCTTGTCGAGCATCTGCCGGCACGCGTCGACGATGCGCCGCGTGGCATCTTCGAACATCGGCCCGCCTTTCATCCGGAAATGGTGCCGGCCGGCCGCGAGGTCGTCTTCGTCGATGAAGCGCGGGCGTCGCGCGCCGGGCGCTTCGGTGCTGAGCAGGTCGAACCGGGTGCCGTCGGCGCCGAGCGTCAGGTCGATCAGCCCGTGCGCCGGGTGGTCCGTCGCTTGCAGCAGCAGCGCGGCGGCGCCGTCGCTCAACAGGATCGACAGGTTGCGGCCCGCATTGCTGGTGTCGATTCGCCGCGACAGGGCCTCGGCGCAGATCAGCAGCACGTTGCGGTACAGGCCGCTCGCGAGGAAATGGCGCGCGATCTCCATCCCGTAGAGCCCGCCGCTGCATTGCGCGCGGATATCGAAGCACGGAATCTCCCGCAAGCCGAGCCGGGGCTGGATGTAGCACGCCTGCGACGGATCGTGATGATCCGGCGACAGCGTATTGACGATCAGCAGGTCGACGTCGTGCGCCGCGACGCCGGCGTCGGCCATCGCCCGCTCCGCGGCCGGGCAGGCGAGATCCGCCAGATCCTGATCGGGCGCGAGATAGCGTCGCGCCACGACGCCGGTGCGTTCGCGAATGAACGCGTCGCTGGTATCGATCATGCCGGCGACTTCGTCGTTGCCGACGATCCGGTCGGGCAGCGCGTGGCCCATTCCGGCGATGACGAGTCGGGCGGTCATGCCTGCACCTCCTGCTCCGCCACGGCGGCGACGGCGTCGCCCGCATCGGTCACGACGGTTTCGCCCCAGCGCCACAATTGCGCGCCGAAGCCCCAGCCTGCGCCGGCCCCGGCAATCACGACCAACGAACCCGGCCGGATCACGCCTTCGCGGATCGACTCGTACAGCGCAAACGGCACGGCGGCCGACACGAGGCACGCGCAGTCGGCTACGCGAATCACGTATTGGTCGGGCTTGAGCCCGAGCCGCTGTGCCCATGCGCGCACGAGCAGCGCCGACGGCTGATGGAACACCATCGCGTCGACATCGGCGGCACGGGTTCCGCTCCGCTGCAACAGCTGCTCGACGATATCGGGAATGGCCACGGGCATGAAGCGGGCGATCGCTTCCTGCGCTTCGGGCTTGAGCGTGAAATACACGCCGAACGGGTTGTCGGCGTCGGTTGCGACGTCGTCGTCCGTCGCGGCGTGCGCGTGACGCCACTGCATCGTCACGAGGTCGTAGTGCGTGGCATCGCTGCGATACGCGGCATCCAGCCAGTCGGCGCCGTCGGGATCGGCTGGCTCGGCGACGAGCACGGCCGCGGCCGCGCCGTCGCCGAAGTTCGTCGACGATTTGCTGGTGTAGTCGACCACCGCCGACATGCGCTCCGACGAGCACACCAGCGCACGCTTCACCCGTCCCTGCTTGATGAGGTTGGCGGCGATCTGCAGTTGCAGCACGAAGCTCGCGCATTCCATCTCGACATCGGCGTCGAGCGCGCGCGTGGCGCCGAGCCGGTCGCGCAGCGTGCGTGCCAGGCGCGGCGCGAAACGGCGCTGGCCGTCCGCGAGCGAGACGAACGGCGACGTCATGTTGAACAGCACCAGATCGAGTTCGGCGGCCTCCACGCCGGCACGGGCAAGCGCGTCGCGGGCCGTGCGTTCGGCGAGCGCAAGCTCGGATTCGCCGGCGGCGGGATCGATCATGTAGCGCGATTCGATGCCCCAGAATTGCCACCATTCCGACGGAATGGGCTCGACGCCCGCGAAGACGGGATCGTCGTTGGGCACCTGGCGTGCCGGCAGGCGGCAGGCGAGACTTGCGATTCGGACGTTGTGCACTATCAGACCTCCATCGTGCTGCAGGCAATGCGCGGCCTGAACGGATCCAGCGTCATGGCGACCACCGTACGTTCGTCGTCACGCAACGACATCGAATGGGCGACGCGGGACGAGAGCCACGCCGGTAACTGGAACGGGTTCGGGATGTCCGCCGAACCGGCGACGACATCGACGTGGAAATCGCGGCCCACGCCGATGGCGATCGACGGCCATCCGCTCAACCACGATTCGCAGAACAGCGGAGTGGCGCGCCGGTCGCCGCGGCGCTGCATCGCGTCGACCATCGTGCGCACCGCGGTGGCCGCATAGGCCGGTTCAGCGTCGAATCGACCGGTTGCGGGATTGAACCGGCTCTCGAAGCGGGCCAGTGACAGGACGCCGTTCGCGCGTCGCGGGGGAAGGGCGTCGAGCGTCGCGAACGGGGGCGCGTCGAGATCCGCGTAGCGGCACGCATGGTCGCGTTGCCGGCCGTCAGGCGTCAGGACGATCGCGCCGGCGCCGTCGGCGAAGCCGCTCGTGGCTGCCTGTTCGACGTCTGCAAGCGCCTCCGCGCGAACGACGAGCGCGCGCCGGTAGCCGAGCTGCTTGCAATGGCTTTGCGCGAGATCGAGTGCGAGCGTCCAGTCCGCGTCGAGCAGATCGAACACGGCCGCATGCCGCGCACGCAGGTCGCGCTGCACCGGGTGCGCGAGCCGCGGCCCGGCGATCGTTGGCGAGTCCGCCATCCTGCTGGGCGAAATCGACAGGCTGACGATCAGATCCAGTTCCGACGGCAGGCAACCGGCTTGCCGCAGCGCCTGCCTGGCGGCGTTGATCGCGTAATCGTTGGCACAGGATTGCGCGGTGGTCGCGGGGTCCGGAATGGCCACCGCGGCTCCGAGAATTTTCATAGGGCGTGCTCGTTCTGGACGGTTTGATTCAGGGGATGCGTCGCGCCATGACCGGCCTGCCGGAGCACGGCGCGGCGCAATTTGCCCGATTCGTTACGCGGCAGGCCGCCGGCGTGATAGGTCATCCGATGCGGGCATTTGTACGGTGCAATCACGCTCTTGACGTGCTGCTGCAGTTGCGTCGTCAACGCCTCCGAGCCGTCGACGCCCGGTCGCAGCACCACATGCGCGCAGATGAGCGTGCCGCCCCGTTCGTCGATCTGTCCGACGACGGCACACTCGGCGATCGCGGGATGGCGCAGCAGCGCCTGCTCCACTTCGCCGGGTGACACCGTGTAACCGGAGCTGATGATCATGTCGTCGGCGCGCGCCTGATAGAACAGATAGCCATCCTCATCGAGGTACGCGCTGTCGCCCGTCAGGTTCCAGCCATGCTTGACGTAGTCGCGTTGCCGCGCGTCATTCAGGTAGCGGCACCCGGTCGGCCCCTGGACGGCCAGATAACCGATTTCGTAGGGCGGCAGGCATTGGCCGTGCTCGTCCACGACGGCAAGGCGGTAACCGGGCACCGCCTTGCCGATCGCGCCGTCCTTCGCGCCGGTGTCGGCCGTGGACGCGAAGATATGCAGCATCTCGGTCGCCCCGATTCCGTCGATCAGGTGCAGGCCGGTGCGCTCCTGCCATGCGTCGCGCGTCCACGACGGGAGCGCCTCACCCGCCGACACGCATTTGCGCAGGGACGACGCATCGTGCCCGTCGAGATGGTCGAGCATGGCCCGATAGGCCGCCGGCGCCGTAAACAGGATGCTGACCCGATGGCGGCCGACGGCGGCCAGCAGCCGTTCCGGGTTCGCTTTCTGCAACAGCACGACGCTCGCGCCGACACTGATCGGAAACAGCAGCAGCGCGCCGAGGCCGAACGTAAACGCAAGCGGCGGCGACCCGCAGAAGACGTCATCGGCCGTGGGCTTGAGCACGTGCTGCGGAAAGCAGTGGCAGGCCGCCATCACGTCGCGATGAAAATGAACCGTGGCCTTCGGTTCCCCGGTCGTCCCCGACGTGAATGCGATGAGACAAGGATCGTCCGCGCGCGTATCGGCCGCCGAGAATGCTGCCGAGTACCCGTCGAGCCAGCGCGCATGCGGATGCATGTAGTCCGTCTCGTAGCGCCGAACGTCGCCGCGCCACTGCATGCGTGCCATCGCCGCGTCGAGCTCGGCCGAGAGCCCGGCTTCGCAGATGACGTGCGTGACCCGGGCGCGCCCGATGATGGGCGCCAGTTCTCCCGCGCGCAGCTTCGGCATCGTCGCGACGGCCACGCCGCCGGCCTTGACCACGCCGAACCACGCGGCGGCCAGCATCGGGTGGTTGGCGCCATGCAACAGCACCCGATTGCCGGCCACCAGGCCCGCATCGCGGACCAGCATGTTCGCGATCCGGTTACCGGCATCGCGCAAATCGCGATACGACCACGTGATGCCCGACTCGGTCCTGATCGCAACGCGATCGCCCCAGCCGCGTTCGTCGACTGCGGTATCCAGCAGCGCGGCGGCGCAATTGAGAAACGGCGGGAACTGCAGCCCCGGCAAGTCGAAGACGAACGTCGGCCATTCTTCGGCAGGGGGCAGGTTCGCGCGGCAAAAGTCGTCCATCGTCAGCGCTCGCAAGAGTGTGAGTGTGAGTGTGAAGTCCGCGATCGTGGCGCTGCGCGGGCGGGGCCCCGGGATCGGGCCCGGCCCGTGCAACCTGAATCGCGATGCCAAAGAGACGTGGTCGGGGCGACGGGCACGGTCGCCGGGCGACGCACGGGGAGCCCGGTCAATCACATGATGGCTTGCCGGCCTTTATGGATTTATTCCATCTCATTAGATTCAAGGAAATGATCAATAATCGATCGATTTAATTCAAATTTCCTGGGTTTTTGAATTTGGCGATCGACTTGGTGGGTTTAAAAATGTGCCGTAAGCTTAGCGGAAGAAAAATCAGAAAGTAAACGGTCAAATGGGTTGGTGATCTGAATTATTTGCTGAAATCGATTCCATTGGTCATCGATATTTTATTGAATTATCGATTTTGGTTAATCATCGTTCGCTTTGTTGACTGCGGTGGCGTTTGGTCGTCGGGGCGCTGAATTAAGCCCCGGGACGTTCACCAAGGCGAAACACGCATCGCGTCACGCAGTAGATTGCGCACACGAGCGGTGAAAGCCCCGCGCTCTCGGGAGCAGCGGGGTATCGATTCGATCAGGATGGAAAATCAGGGATTCGGGCGTCGGGGGCTCGGATTGCGCCGTGACGGATTTTTTGTAATTGTATTAACGAATATTCAATTTCGAGTGATGAATGGGAATGCCTCGACTCGAGGAGGCGAGCACATCCTAGCCATCAAGCATCGATAAATCTTGCGGCAATGTTCGCTTGAACATCGCGAGAATCACGCGCGCCGCCTTCGGCGGCAGCGTGATCGCATGGCGCACGGCCGCCGCGATCTGGATCATCATCAGCTCGGCGAATGCGCTCCGTTGCGCATGCGGGGTGTCGGGCGCCACTTCTCCCAGCGCATCCGCGAACAACCCCGCCAGGAACGCCCCATCGGCCCGGTCGAGCGCCTGCAGCGCGCGGTCGGCCTGCGTGGCTCGCCAGATGTCGCGCATCAGCGGCTCGTCGACGAACATCCGGTAGTAGCTGTCCGTGATGCGGCCGAGCGTGGCGTGCAGGTCGTCGAGCGTCTTCATCTTCGCGAGGTCACGCCGCACGCAGTCGTGGCCAGCCTCGTTGTAGCGCTCCGCAAGCGTGCCGATCACAGCCGCCTTGTCCGGAAAGTACTGGTAAAGCGAGCCGAACGAGATGCCGGTGCGTTCGACGATGTCGCTCATCCGGAACGCATCGCAGCCTTTCTCGATCATCACCTCCGACGCGCACGCGAGGATGCGCTCGAACCGCTCGCGGCTGCGCTGCTGCGTCGGCACCAGCCGTGCGCGCGCCGGCGCATCTGCGGGATCCGCTGCCGCTGCTCCGGGCTCGCCGTTCGGCCCCGATTTTTGTCGGCCCATGCCGCCTCCAGAAAAACTTGACGTTGCTAATGCGAGAGTCTATCGTGTTTTTAAAATACGAGAAATTCTCGTGTTTTCATCAAAGGAGACGGTCATGTCGGCACTTCCCATCCTCATCGTCGGCGGTTCGGGCAAGACGGGCGCGCGCGTCGATGCCCGGCTGCGTGCGCGCGGCATCGCGACCCGGCCCGTGTCGCGCACGTCGGCCGTCCGCTTCGACTGGACGGTACCCAACACGTGGCCCGCTGCGCTTGAGGGCGTATCAGCGGCGTACGTGACCTACCAGCCCGACCTGGCCGTCGAAGGCGCGGTGGACGCGATCGCAGCCTTTGCCCGGCTTGCCCGCGAAAGCGGCGTCGAGCGCGTGGTGCTGCTGTCCGGGCGCGGCGAGCCCCGCGCGCAGGCCGCCGAGGCTGCGCTGCAGGCGTCGGGCGTGGATTGGGGCGTGGTGCGCGCGAGCTGGTTCAACCAGAACTTCTCCGAGGGCTACCTGATCGACGGCGTGCTGGCCGGTGAAGTCGCGCTGCCGGCCGGCGCGGTGCGCGAGCCGTTCGTCGATGCGGACGACATCGCGGACGTCGCCGTGGCCGCGCTCACCGATGCGCGCTTCGCGAACCGCGTGATCGAGGTCACGGGGCCGCGCGCGCTGACGTTCGCCGAAGCGGTCGGCGAAATCGCACGGGCCGCTGGCCGGCCGATCGTCTATCGCGAGATTCCGGCCGATGCGTTCGTCGCCGGATTGCGCGAGGTCGGCGTGCCGGAGCCGATCGTCGCGCTGCTCGACGATCTGTTCAGCGTGGTGCTCGACGGGCGCAACAGCGCGGTGACGCGCGGTATCGAAGCGACGCTCGGGCGGCCGGCGCGCGATTTCGCCGACTATGCGCGTGCGACGGCCGCCACCGGCGTGTGGAGCGCACGATCATGAGCGCGTTCGTGACCGCCGCATTGCTGTGGGGCTCGGCCATCGGCTGCGGGCTGATGGCCGGCGTGTATTTCGCGTTCTCGACGTTCGTGATGACGTCGCTTGGACGGATCGCGCCGCAGGCCGGTGTGGCCGCGATGAACGCGATCAACGTCGACATCGTGCGTTCGCCGTTCATGCCGCTGTTCCTCGTCACGACGCTGATGGCGCTTGCACTGGTCGTGCTCGCGCTGTTCGATCGCGAGCAACCGGGCGCGATGGTGGCGGTCGCGGGCGGCGTGCTGTACGTGTTCGGGATGTTCGCGGTGACGATGGCCGTCAACGTGCCGCTCAACGATGCGCTCGCCGCGGCCGATCCGTCGACCGCGCAGGGCGCGGCGCTGTGGACGCGCTACGTGCACGACTGGACGAAGTGGAATCACGTGCGCACGGTGGCGTCCGCGGCCGCGTGCGCGTTTTTCATCGCGGGGATTGCGGCGCGGTAGAAGGGGGCGAGAGACGCCCTACGCATAAAACGCCGACGGCGACACGCCGAAATGCCGCTTGAACATCGCGGAGAACGCGCTCTGGCTGCTGTAGCCGTGATCCATCGCGACGGTCAGCACCTTCTCGCCGTGCGCGAGGCGCTTGAGCGCGAGCAGCAGCCGCGCCTGTTCGCGCCAGCGGCGGAAGCTGAGCCCCGTCTCGCGCCGGAACGCGCGATGGAGCGTGCGGACCGACAGGCCGAGCAGGTCGGCCCATTCGGCGATCGTGCGCAGGTCGTCGGGCGCGGCGACGAGCGCGTCGCAGATCGTGCGCAGGCGCGGGTCGTGCGGCCACGGCAGGTACAGCGGCAGCAGCGGCGCGACCGTCACCTCGGCGAGCAGCAGGTGCATCAGGTGATCGTGGCGCGAGCCCGGCGCATAGTCGAGCGGCACGTCCACGGCGGCGAGGATCAGCTCGCGCAGCAGCGGATGCACTTCCACGACGCAGCTCCGCGCGGGCAGGTGTTCGACCGCGCCCGGCTCGACGAACACGGTGCGCATCTGCACGTCGCCGCTCATCTGCACCGTGTGGTCGAGACCGGCTTCGAGCCACACGCCGCGCGTCGGCGGCACGACCCACGACGCGCCTTCGGACTGCACGTGCATCACGCCCTCGATCGCATAGAGCAGTTGCGCGCGGCGATGCCGGTGCGGCGCGATCGACGTGCCGTGCGCGTACGTCGCGGCCATCGCCGATACGGGCATCGGCGTCGATTCGAAGCGCAGGTGGGCACCGGGCGGGGTGGACTCGAGTGTCCGATTGGCGACAAGTCGTGACATTTTGGCGAGAGACAGGCGGTTGGGCGGGCGGGCACGATGGCGTTCCGATCCACGCCAGACCCCTGTCAGGATATTAATCCGTCAAATGCGATGAACAAGTCTCCTTTTCTGTTTCCCTTCTGCGCGATCGCGCTGTGGGCCGGCAACGTGGTCGTGTCGAAGCTGTCGGCGTCGACGATCGACCCGTCGGCGATCACCTTCTACCGGCTGCTGCTCGCCGTCGCGCTGATGAGCGTGTTCACGCTGCGCCCCGCGTGGCGCAATCGCGCGGCGCTCGCCGCGCATCTCCCGAAGCTCGCGGTGCTCGGCTTTCTCGCGATGGCGCTGTTCCAGAGCCTGTCCTACCAGGCCGCGAAGACGACCAGCGCGACCAACATGGCGATCATCACGGCGCTCGTGCCGCTGATGACGATGCTGCTCAGCTCGCTGCTGCTCGGCGATCCGCCGGGCGCAGGCATGGTCGGCGGCGGCGTGCTGTCGCTCGCGGGCGTCATCTACCTGATCGCCGACGGGCATCCGACGACGATCGCCGCGCACGGCGTGCACACGGGCGACCTGCTGATGCTGGCCGCGTCGGCCGCCTATGCGTTGTACGGCGTGCTGCTCAAGCGCTGGCGCATCGGTGCGCTGCCGGCGTGGCAGTCGACCTACGTGCAGGCGCTCGCCGCGCTCGTCTTCATGGTGCCGATGCTGCTGCGCTTGCCCGGGCAGGCGGCGTGGCCCACGCGTGCGAGCGTGCCGCTGATCCTGTATGCCGGCGTGCTGGCGTCGGTCGTGCTGCCGTATCTGTGGATGCAGGGCGTGCGGCTGCTCGGCCCGAGCCGTTGCGCGATGTACATGAACCTGCTGCCGGTGATGACGGCCGGCGGTGCGATCGTGCTGCTCGGTGAATCGCTGCGGCTGTATCACCTGATCGGCGGCGGCGTGGCGCTCGTCGGCGTGGCGATCGCGCAGCGGTTTCCGTTCCAGGCGAGCGCATCGCAAGGGGTGCGGCAATGAGCGGCGATCGCGACATGCAGAACCTGATGGCCGCGCTGCCGGACGCGCGCGCCTCCGTGGAGGGCCCGGCGCTCACGCACCAGCTTGAACGGATCGCGACCGCGCTCGAAGCGCTCGCGGGCACCGGCCAGCCGGCGCCCGTCGATTTCGACGCGGCCGTTGCATTCCGCTGGCGCGGCTTCGACGGCGGGCCGCGAGCGGCGCCGCTCGAGCCGGTCGCGGCGCCCGCGCTCATCGCGTTCGATGCGCTGCGCAACGTCGAGCGGCAGGTGGCAATCGTAGAACGCAACACGCGGCAGTTCGTGCGCGGCTTCGCGGCGAATCACGTGCTGTTGACAGGCGCGCGCGGCACCGGCAAGTCGTCGATCGTGGCTTCGGAATCCGGGTGACGTTCTACGGGTTCACCCAGGACGCGTATCTGGCTGTTGTCGAAAGCCGGCTTGGCGACGCCGGGTTCGATGCGGAGCAGATTCGCGCCGCGCGCGAACCGGCGCTGCAGTGGGCGCTGGAACGCGGTGCGCGGTCGGGGCGGATTGCCGTGCAGTTCGTGCGGGATTATGCGGGGCGGCTGGCGGAAGAAAGTGACGCGGATGAGAGCGCACGCGCGTTGCGAGCAAGCTGAGTGGGGCGTTACAACACCCGCTCCGACAACACCCGGAACGCGACGTCCGGCACGACGAAGCACATCGGCTCGCCGGTCGCGCCAATGCGCGCGAGGAACTCGCCGCCGCCAACGGGTTCGACCGGTTTCAGCGGCCGGACCGCGTCGATATCGATCGGCAGGTCGATCGACGCATGCGCGAGGCGGTCGCAGTCGGCGACATGCGCGACGGCCGCGTGCTGCAGCGACAGGTAGGCGACGGCGTCGCGCCAGCTTTCGAAGAACGGCGCGAACGCCGCAGGCAGCGTGTCGTCATCCGACATGGCCGCCGAGCAATGAAAATCGGGCGCGCTCCCGCTCCCGCCCGACAGCCGCGTTCGATACCGTCCATCCTGCACTGTGTGCGTGAAGCGCTCGGCGAGATGCGACGGCAGCGCATCGCTGAAGAGCCGGCTGCCGAGCGCATAGAGCGGATGATCGAACACGTTCTTGACGAACAGCACCGTGCGATCGGCCGGCACGCCGCCCGGCAACGCATCGACATAAAGCCGCCAGTTGCTCTGCAGCGGCGACGGGAACACGCGTCGCAGCGGGCCCGCGATACGCGGGCCGAAATGACGGTGCGCATAGGTGAGGATCGTGAACGGCGTGCGGCCATCGCGGCTCGCGAGCGTGACGCCATGCGGCACCAGATGCGCGACGGCGGCGACATCGACGAGCCACGTGCAGTACACGACGTTCTCGACCTCGCTCGCGAGCTGCAGAAACGGCAGGCGCGACAGCAGCGCGCGGCGTGAGCGCAGCAGCGGGCGGCTCGCGACGAGCCGGTTGGCGAGGCGGCCGACGGGGCCGGCGGATGGGGAAACGAAGGCGTTGTCGTGGAGCATGAGCGGCATTGTGCCGGTGGTGCGGGGCGAGCGGAAGAGGCGAGGCCGCGCGTCGATCAGTCGGCTTCCCCTTTTCGGCTTCCCGTCTGCGCGATCGTGCCGTGGGCAGGCAACATCGTCGTATCCGCGCGCCCGGTGTTTGCCGCGGGCCCGAAGCGCGTCTCCCAGCCGCCGCCGAGCGCCTTGCACAGCGTGACGAGATGCATCGCCGCGTCGGCCTCGCTGGTCTCCTGCTGGCCTTGCGCGTCGAACAATTGCCGCTGGGCGTTGAGTACGTCGAGATAGTCGGCCGCACCGGACCGGTATTGTTGCTGCGCAATCGCGAGCGCACGCTGGTTCAGCGTCACGATCGCGACGAGTCGATCGTGGCGCTGCTGTTCGGCGTGATAGACCACCAGCGCATCGTCGACTTCGCGCCATGCTTCGAGCACGGTGCGCTGATAGACGATCGCGGCTTCCTGCTGCTGTGCCCGGCGCAGGTTCAGCATGCCGGTCAGGCGCCCGCCCTGGAAGATCGGCAGCGAGATCGACGGCCCGACCACGAACTGACCCGACGCCCAACTGGCGAGACTCGACAGCTGGAGGCTCTGGAAACCGGCACTGCCGTTCAGCGTGATGCGCGGATAGAAGTCGGCCTGCGCCACGCCGATGGCGGCGGTCGCCGCATGCAGCTGCGCCTCGGCCTGACGAATGTCGGGCCGGCGTTGCGTCAGTTCGGACGGCAAGCCGATCGGCACGCTTGCCGGAAGCCCGGGCACCGCATGCGGTGCCTCGAGGATCGGATCCAGCGCGCCAGGCGGTTGCGCGAGCAGCACGCCGATTGCATTCGCGCGTGTCGCGCGACGCGATTCCAGCATCGGCAGCCGGCTCTCGATCGAGGCCACCTGCGCAGCCGCATTGGCCACGTCGAGGTCGGTCGTCACACCGTCCTTGCGGCGAATGCGGACGAGTTTCTCCAGGTCACGCGCGATGGCGAGGTTCTGCCGGGCGATCCGCAACTGGGCCTGCGCGTCGCGCAGCTCGAGGTAGTCGCGTGCGAGTTCCGCGCGGGCCGACAGCAGGACCGCGTTGCGCGCTTCGTACGAGGCCTGGGTGAGCGCATCGGCCGCTTCGACGCCGCGCCGCACGCGCCCCCACAGGTCGAGTTCCCACGACGCATCGAAGCCGGCCTGGTAGAGGTTGTAAGCCGGCGAGCCCGACGAGCCGGGCGCGGCGGCCACGCCGAACGGCGTATCGCCCGAGGCCGACTGCGTCGGTGCCGCGCTCGGCGTGACGCCGAGCAGCGACAGGATGCCGTTCTCGCTGCCGCGCTCGCGATCGTACGAACCTGCCGCGGCGAGCGTCGGCAGCTCGGCCGCACCGGCAACGCGCCGTTCGGCCCGGCTCTGCCGCAGCCGTGCCGATGCGGCCGCGACGTCGAGATTGGCGTCGGCCAGGCGCTGTTCGAGCGTATTCAGCACGGGGTCGTCGAACAGGGTCCACCAGTCGGCGTCGACGGCGGCCTCGACGGGCTGGCTGGGGGCTTGCAGGGTTTGCGTGCGTGCAAACACGGGCGGTACCGTGCTGGCCGGCGCCTCGAAGTTCGGCCCCATGGTGCAGGCCGTCAGCGCGGCGCCGGCGATGAGCGCAAGCGTCGCCGCGCGCAGGATGCGAATGGGGTTCATCGTTGCGCCTCCTGCCGGGTCGCGGTCTCGCGATGCGCGCCGGTGTCGACGCTCGCTTCGACGGACAGGCCCACGCTCAGCGCTGCGGCCTGCTCGTGCGGCCCGTCGATGGCGATCTTGACCGGCACGCGCTGGACGACCTTCGTGAAATTGCCGGTGGCGTTGTCGGGAGCGATCGGCGCGAAGCTCACGCCGGTGGCCGGCGCGAGGCTCGCGACATGGCCCGCGATGCTGACGCCCGGCAGGCTGTCGACGCGGATGCGCACGCGGTCGCCCGGATGCATCGCGCCGATCTGGTTTTCCTGGAAATTCGCGATCACGTACGCATCGTCGAGCGGCACGATCGCGAGCAGCGGCGCGCCGGGCGTGACGAAGGCGCCGACCCGTGCGGTGCGGCGGCCCACCTTGCCGTCGACGGGCGCGCGGACTTCCGTGTACGACAGGTTCAGCTTCGCCTGGTCGAGCGCGGCCTCGGCGCGGGCCAGTGCGCCGTTTGCCTGGTCGCGCCGGGCGCGCAGCACGGCGAGGTTCTGGCTGATCGACGCGAGCGCGGCCGCGTCGCCGGCACGTTTCGCCAACTGCCCGGCCAGCGTGCTGGCCGCGCGTTGCTGCTCCTGCGCGGTGCCGGCGCCGTTGTCGGCCAGGTCGCGGTAGCGGGCGTCGTTGGCCTGCGAGAACTGCACGGCCGCATCGTCGGCGCGCAGCGCGGCGCGCGCCTGGTCGACGAGCGCCGGCTGGCGGGCGATCTCGGCGTCGTCGTTGGCCACCGCCGCGCGGGCGGCTTCCACGTCGGCCTGCGCGCTCGTCAGCGCGGCGCGAAAATCTCGGTCGTCGATGCGCAGCAGCAACTGGCCGGCCCGCACGTGCTGGTTGTCGTCGACGAGGACTTCGACGAGCGGCCCGGCGACGCGCGGGGCGACGAGGGTGAAGTCGGCCGCGATGTACGCGTCGTCGGTCGTTTCGGTATGCGAATCGATGAAGCGATGCGTGCCGGCGCAAGCTGCGACGCCGACGGCGATCACGAGCGCGGCGGCGGCAAGCGCCTTGTGCTTGGGGGAGATGGCGGATGACATGGCGATCGTCTCTCAGTGCGAGGAAGGAGGTTGCGGGGCCCACGGCGGTGCGATCCGCACCGGCAGCAGCGGCACGAGCAGCAGCAGGGCGAAGGCGACACCGGCGGCCAGCCGGTACAGATCGGCCGAGGCCAGCACCAGCGCCTGCTCGTGCAGCCGGTGCGCGAGCGGGGCGAGGCCGGTTGCGTTGTCGACCACGGCCTCGGCGCTCAACTGCGCCCGGTTGCCGAGCTGGTCCACCAGCCGGTTCGAATGCAGGTGTTCGCGGGCCGTGCCCCATGTTTCGAGCAGGCCGGTGGCCAGCGCTGCCGAAAAGGTTTTCAGGGAATTGAACATGGCCGACGCGAACGGCCCTTCGGCGGGCGGCAGGCCGGTGGTGACGCCCATCAGGATCGGCAGGATCAGCATCGGTTGCGCGACGATCTGGATCGACTGGAGCCAGTAGAAGTCGTCGCGGATCCACTCGGTCGTGATCCGGCTGCCCGCGACGCAGGTGAGCGCCATCAGCAGGCAGCCGGTGGCCAGCACCCAGCGCGAATCGACCCACCGCAAGTTCAGGAGCGCAGCCGTCAGCGGCAGGCTGAGCAGCAGCGGCACGGCGACCAGCAGCGACAGCGGCGCGGTCTGCAGCGGTCGGTAGCCGTGCACGCCGGCGAGATGGTGGCCCGGTATCGCGGCCACCGCGGTCAGCAGCATCACCGCGCCGGCCAGCGTGAGCAGTCCGTGCGTGAAGTTGCGGCGCGCCAGCAGTTGCAGCCGGAAGAACGGCAGCGGATGAAACCATTCGTTGACGAGGAAGGCGACGAGCAGGGTCAGGCCGCCTGCCGTGAGTGCGCGGATCGTCGCCGACTCGAAGCCGTCGAGCCGGTCGGCCTGCAGCAGCGCGACGACGAGCATCGCCACGGCGGGGAATCCGGTAAGGAATCCGGACCAGTTGAACGCGCGTAACCGTTCGGGTTTCGGTGTATCGGCGGGCAGGCCGTAGCCGATCGCCGCGCAGCAAGCGATGCCGAGCGGCACGATTTGCCAGAACACCATGCGCCAGTCGGCGAACTCGGTCCACAGCGCGGCGAGCGGGGTGCCGAGCGCAGGCCCGAAGGTCGCGGTCATCGCATAGCCTGCGAGCCCGTACAGCTTCGCTTTCGGTGGCAGGTAGCGAAGCGCCGCGATGATGAGCATTGGCGGCAGGCAACCGCCGGCGATGCCCTGCATGACGCGCAGCACGGTCAGCGCGGCGACGCCCGGCGCGAACGGGCACAACACGCCGAGCATCAGCGTCGCCAGCACCGCGCCGATCGTGAAGCGCTTCAGCGTGAAGGTGACGCCGAACCACGGCGCGAACACCATGGTCGCGACATTGGCCGCCTCGAACAGCGCGGTCAGCCAGCTGCCGTCGTCGTGTCCGATGGAGAGCGCGCCACGGATGTCGGCCATCGCCGCGGCAGTGACCTGTTCGTTGAGGATGGCCAGCAAGGACGCGAGCAGCATGCCGGCCAGGCCGGTTGCAAGGCGAGGCGTCAGGATGGGCGGCGCGGCGGCGCTGGCCTGGGCTGGAGGCGCCGTGGCGATGGCCGGCAAGGAGACGGTATTCATGATGTCGAGTGTTTCGAATGGGTTCGGATGGCTCGGGGTCTGGCGGGCGGCGATCACGAAATCGCCACCGTGAAAGCACGATACATCCTTCAGGATTTGCCGATAATTGGTCTGATTCGGGAATCATCCTCTCGGAAATCGGGAGGAGACTCGCATAAAAAAACGCCGACGGATTCCCGTACGGCGTGTGTGTCTCTCGATGAAAAAAAGCAGCCGGATAGATGCCGGGGCGTGGCGAAACGGCGGCCCGGTGCCGCGGGTCAGAGTTCGGTGACGATGCTCGCGATGAACGCGTCGATGGCTGTTTCGTCGCGGGCGACGAAGCGCCACTGACCGATCGTCGTCGCCACGATCAAGCCGGCCTCGCGCATCACGGCGATGTGCGCCGACACGGTCGATTGCGACAACCCGCTGCGTACCACGATCGACGAAAGCGGCACGCCGTGTTGCGAGCGGAGTCGTGCGGCGTCCGGCAACAACGTATCGGGCGACTTGAGCCAGCGCAGGACATCCCGCCGGAACGGATGCGCCAGCGCCTTGTGAGCGAGGTCGACGTCGATCATGGCGCGCGCCGGCTCAGTGCCGCCCCACGCAGCGATGCACGAGCGCGGCGGCGAGCCCGGCCGCGATACCGAACGCGACCACGCCGTGCCAGCCGAAGCGGGCCATCAGCGCGCCGCTGACGGTTGCACCGAGTGCGCCGCCGACGAAGGTCGCGGTCATGTAGAGGCTGTTGATGCGGCCCTGTGCCTTCGGATCCGCGGCGAACGCGCGTGTCTGGTTCGCGACCAGGCCGGCCTGCACACCGATGTCGAGCACCACCACGCCGATCACGAGCAGCGCGAGCGAGCTGCCGGCGCCGGCGAGAATCAGGTAGGACACCGTCACGATCGCGATGCCCAGGCCGATCACGCGGCGCGTGCCGATCCGGTCCGACGCCCGGCCGCCGATCGTGGCGGCCAGCGCGCCTGCCGCGCCGATGAGGCCGAAGCCGCCGGCCCACGCGCTGCCGAGGTGCCACGGGCCGTCGGCCAGCAGCGCCGCGAGATTGACCCAGAACGCATTGAATGCGGCCCACAGCAGCGCCTGCACGACCATCGATTCGCGGATCGGACGATGCGTGCGCGCCAGCGTCCACAGCGACGCGAGCAGCCGGCCATACGACAGCGTAGTGCTCGGCACGCCGCGCGGCAGCAGCCACGCGGCGGCGATCCCCACCGGCACCATCGCGGCGGCTTCGACCGCATACACCGCACGCCACCCGGCGTGCGCGGCGATCAGGCCGCTGACCGCGCGGCCCAGCAGGATACCGACCATGATGCCGGTGACGACCGTACCGACGTTGCGTCCGCGTTCATTGGGTGCGGACATCACGGCCGCGAACGGCACCAGTTGCTGCGGCACGCAGCTGACCACGCCGAGCGAGAACGCGGCACCGATCAGCGCCCATACGCCCGGCGCCAGCGCGGACGCCACCGCGAACGCGAAGGCCAGCACGATCTGGCCCAGCACCAGCTTGCGCCGGTCGTAGCGATCGCCGAGCGGCAGCAGCAGCGCCAGCCCGGTCGCGAAGCCGAGCAGCGCCGCGCCGGCCACGAGGTCGGCCGTCGCCGGGGCGACGTGCAGGTCGTGTGCGATCAGCGGCAGGATCGGCTGCGTGCAATAGATGTTGGTCACGACCGCGCCGGCGATGGCGGCCATCGCGACGATCTTGCCGCGCGATGCGGTGGTGGGCGGCGTGGCGGCAGGCGGTGCGATGGGCGGCATGCCCGACGCGACAGGGAATTCGTTCATGGCAGGCTCCTTTTTCATGGCGATCGGCCGCCGCAGACAACGGAATCGGCCGGCGACGACGAGGTGAAAGAAGCGTACTGCCTTGCACTGGAAAAGATAATCCACCAGAATCTGGAATCATCTTTCCGTAATTCGAGAGGCAATATGAACCGCCTGGAGTCGATGTCCATGCTGGTCGCGGTGATCGATGCCGGCAGCATGTCGGCCGCCGCGCGCCAGCTCGGCATTCCGCTGGCGACCGTGAGCCGCAAGATCGCGGATCTCGAGGCGTACCTGAATACGCGGCTGTTGCATCGCACGACGCGGCAACTGTCGCTGACCGAGGCCGGAGAATCGTATGTCGCCGGTTGCCGGCGCATCCTCGACGACATCGCGGAAACCGAGCGTGCCGCCACCGGCGAATATGCGGCGCCGCGTGGCGAGCTGATCGTCACCGCGCCGATCGTGTTCGGGCGTCTGCATATCGTGCCGGTGCTGGCTGCGTTCCTCGCCCACTATCCCGAGATCGACGTGCGGCTGGTGCTGACCGATCGCGTCGCGCATCTGATGGAAGAGCAGATCGACGTCGCGCTGCGGATCAGCGAATTACCCGACAGCAGCTTCATGGCGACCCGCGTCGGCAGCGTGCGCCGCGTGATCTGCGCAAGCCCGGCGTATCTGGCGGCGCATGGCACACCCGCCGAACCGGCCGATCTGGCGCGGCATCAATGCATCACGTTCGAGGTGCTGGCGTCGCGGCGCGCGTGGGTGTTCGACGGCGAGAAGGGCGAGCTGACGGTGCCGGTGCACTCGCGCTTCGCGGTGAATACGGCCGAGGCGGCCATCGATGCCGCGGTGCTCGGTGTCGGGCTGATTCGCGTGCTGTCGTATCAGGTTGCGCAGGCGCTGCGCGATCGCACGCTGGACGTGGTGCTCGACGCGTTCGAATCGCAGCCGTTGCCGGTCAGCCTGGTGCACAAGGGGCAGGCGCCGATGCCGCTGAAGCTGCGCGCGTTTCTCGATTTCGTCGCGCCGCGGTTGCGTGAACGGA
>NZ_SCNZ01000073.1:0-28904 GCF_005502655.1 Burkholderia sp. 4NA327C6
GAGGGCGGGCTGGCTTCGTGGGGCGGCGGATGACGCTGGCGTGACGTATCGGTGACGATCGGACGGCCGTCATGGACGACGCCGATGCTCGCGGCGATGGTACCCGGTTTCACCGGGCAAGCGCGAGTGGGGCGGCCTGGCGCGGCACCGCGGCGACACCGGCGGGCGGCCCCGCGTCAAAAGCTTTGCGCTTCGGCGGGCGCTGGATTACATTGTGCGACGCAGCCGCGCCCGATTTGCGCGCGACCCGGCACGCAATGAGACCGGGCGCGTTCGGCCGGCGGCTGTCCGGCCCGGCCGGCCCGCTTTCGCGTGCGCCTGCCGCCAGCCCGTCTCGCCTCTCTCGTATCGCCGTGGAAAACACCGGCTGTCCCGCCCGTTCGCGCGCGGGCCGGCTGTTTTTTGGGGGTAATCGGCCGTACTGTGCACGGCCGTTCCGGAGTGATAAGGAGATAGCATGAAGTCGATCGTGTTGAGAGCGTTGGGCGTCGCCGCCGTGGCGGCCTGTCTGTCTGGCAGCGTGTATGCGCAGTCGAGCGATGCCGCGGCAACGGAAGCGCCCGCGGCCGCGACCAGCGCGCCGAAGGCCGCCGCGAAGACCGCGAAGAAGGCGAACCGCAAGCTGGGCTATGCGGTGCGCAAGGCCATTACGAAGGCCGGCGGCATCGACGTGGCGAACATCGTCGTGCGTTCGAAGGGCGGCGCGATCACGCTGGAGGGCACGGTGCCAGACCAGGCTCAGATCGACAAGGCGGAAGAGGCGGCGAAGGGCGTGCAGGGCGTGACGTCGGTCAGCAACAAGCTGACGGTTCAGCAGCAGTAACGCCGGGCGGCGGCGCGCGAGCGCCGCATGCGCCCGTTTCCAGGCGGGCCCCGGCATCCCGGGGCCCGTTTGCGCTTGAGAGGCCGCAAGCCGCATGAAGCGGCGGCGGACCGATAACGATATCGAGAGGGCGGCGATGACGAGGCTCGGGTGGGGCAGGCGGTTGGTTTTCGGCGCGGCGCTGGCCGCGGTCGCGATACTCGGCGCCTGTAACGGCGACGAATCGGCCGAGCGCAACCGGTTGCCCGGTTTCGTGTCCGGCAGCGTGCGCACGACGGCCTACGACGGCGCGAGCGACGACCTGCTGACGGCCGGCCTCGGCAAGACGAGCCTCGGCTCGGCGAGCGCCCCCGGCTTTGCGAATGCCGCCCGGCCGACGAGCGCCGAGCTGCGCCGTCTCGCGATCTGGTCGAACTACCGCGCGCTCGTCGACATGAGCGCGAACGGCGGCTATGGCCGCTTCTGGGGGCCGAACGTCGACCTCGACGGCAACGACACGCTCGGCGAAGGCAAGATTCCCGGCACCGAATATCTCGCGTACGCCGACGACGGCAGCGGCAGCAAGAACGTCACGCTGCTCGTGCAGGTGCCCGCCAGCTTCAACCCCGCGCAGCCGTGCATCGTCACCGCGACGTCGTCGGGCTCGCGCGGCGTGTACGGCGCGATTTCCGCGGCCGGCGAATGGGCGCTCAAGCGCGGCTGCGCGGTCGCCTACAACGACAAGGGCGGCGGCAACGGCGCGCACGAGCTGATGTCGGACACCATCACGTTGATCGACGGTACGCTCGCCAACGCGGTGCTGGCCGGCACCGCGAGCCTGTTTACCGCGAACGCCACCAGCGGCGAACTCGCCGCGTTCAATTCCCGCTTCCCGAACCGCTATGCGTTCAAGCACGCGCATTCGCAGCAGAATCCCGAGCAGGACTGGGGGCGCGTGACGTTGCAGTCGGTCGAGTTCGCTTACTGGGCGCTCAACGAGCAGTTCGGACCGCTGATCGACGGCTCGCATCACGGCGTGCGCTATCGCGCGGGCGACGTCACGACGATCGCCGCGTCGGTCAGCAACGGCGGCGGCGCGTCGCTCGCGGCGGCCGAACAGGACAACCGCGGCTGGATCACCGCGGTCGTGGTCGGCGAGCCGCAGATCAACGTGCGGATGGCGCCGAACGCGGTCGTGCGCTCGGGCGGCCAGCCCGTGCCGTCGTTCGGCCGGCCGCTGGCCGACTACGCGACGCTCGCGAACCTGCTGGAGCCATGCGCGGCCGCGTCGGCGTCGCTTGCCGACGCGCCGTCCCTGAGCGCGCTGCCGGCGGCGACCACGCAGTCGATCCGCACCCAGCGCTGCGCGACGCTCGCCGCGGCCGGGCTCGTGTCGGGCGCCGACACGCAAAGCCAGGCCGCCGACGCGCTCGCACAGCTCCACGCGGCCGGCTACCTCGCCGATTCCGACCTGCTGCAGGCGCCGATGTGGGATTCGCAGGCGATTCCGGCGATCGCGGTCACGTATGCGAACGCGTACACGCGCTCGCGCGTCACCGACAACCTGTGCAATTTCAGCTTCGCGACGACGAACCCCGCGACGGGCGCCGTCGCCGCGCCGGCCACGTCGCCGATGCCGGCCGTGTTCGGCGTCGGCAACGGCGTGCCGCCGACGTCCGGCATCAACCTCGTGTTCAACACGGGCGTGGGCGTCGATCACCGGCTCGCCACACCCGATGCAAGCTTCGCGGGCGCGCTGTGCCTGCGCCAGCTCTGGACGAACGGGATGCTCGGGATGCCCGCGAACGTCGACGCGGTGCGCGTGAACGCGAACCTGCAGGGCAAGCCGGCGATCATCGTGCAGGGCCGCAGCGACGCGCTCGTGCCCGTGAACCACGCGTCGCGCGCGTATGTCGCGCAGAACGGCATCAGCGAAGGCGGACGCAGCCAGCTCGTGTTCTACGAGGTGACGAACGGCCAGCACTTCGACGCGTTCCTGCCGGTGCCGGGCTTCGACACGCGCTTCGTGCCGGTTCATTACTACAACCTGCAGGCGCTGAACCTGATGTGGAAGCACCTGAAGAACGGCGCGCCGCTGCCGCCGTCGCAGGTGATCCGCACGGTGCCGCGCGGCGGCACGCCGGGCGCCGCGCCCGCGCTGACGGGCGCGAACCTGCCGCCGATCTCGGCCGCACCGGGCGCGAACGCGATTCCCGTCGGCGCCGGCGCGATCGACGTGCCGCTCTGACGGCGAGCGCCGCGCCGCCCTCACGAAGCCGGACAGTCGTCCGGCTTCTTCTTTTGGTTGCCCTGGAATCGGTCCCGAACTGCCTTTTATCGGAATGGCGAGCGCCGTAACAAATTATTACTTTACGGCGATAAATCGGGACCCTAATATGCGCCGGTATTTTCACTTAATTTAATAAATTCCAGATACGAGATATTCCTTTCCGTTTAGTTAATCGATCC
The DNA here is from genome assembly GCF_005502655.1 of Burkholderia sp. 4NA327C6. NCBI lineage: Bacteria > Pseudomonadati > Pseudomonadota > Betaproteobacteria > Burkholderiales > Burkholderiaceae > Burkholderia > Burkholderia sp. 4NA327C6. Next base: position 3,272 of record NZ_SCNZ01000073.1, read on the forward strand.
TTTCGATTTTATTAAATCGGCTCGAGTCGCGATTGATCGTCGTTTTGCGATTAATCGGCATCTCGCCGAGGGGGATTGTTCGTCTGTTCGAAGCGAGGCGCCCTTGTGGGTAGTGGCCTGGCGGGGTGTGCTTTTGCCGTCGATTTTGTGCGTGTGCAAATACGCCGAATGAATATGTATTGCTGCAGATTATCGAATTGTCGTTCGCAATGGAATTGATTCCATTGTGCAGTCGCAAAAATATGGGTGGGGTAAATCATGCCGCTCGGTATTCGTCGAGCCGGTAAAAAACTCGGAGTGCGTCGCATAACGAATGCATTCCCGGTGCGGAGCGCCGGCGCAGATGATCCTTTGCGACCGGCGGTATTTATCGTTCTGTTCGAGAGGCAATAATGACGACACGGAAGTCCTTGAAAGACGGTTTCGCGCTATTCGGAACGACACTGAGCGTGCCGCTCGCAGCGGCCGCAGCCGCTGCGCTGCTCGTCACGGGGTGCGGCGGCGACGACGGGGCGAGCCCGGCCGCTTCGGCCGCCGCAGCAGCAGCGACGTCGGCCGGCGCCAGCACATCGGCCAACACCAACGCAACGGCCGCCGCGGCCGACCAGCCGTACGTCGACAACGACGTGTACGGCACCGGGCCGAACGACGCGGTCACGGATTCCACGGAAGGGGCGGCCGTCGTGCACCGTACGGTCACGATCGGCGGCAAGGCCATCAAGTACACGGCCACCACGGGCCACCTGACGACGATCGATCCGGTCACGTCGGCGCCGAACGCGAAGATGTTCTACGTCGCGTACACGCAGGACAATCCGGACCCGTCGAAGCCGCGCCCGGTCACGTTCTTCTACAACGGCGGCCCCGGCTCGTCGTCGGTCTACCTGCTGCTCGGCTCGTACGGGCCGAAGCGCCTGCAGTCGTCGTTCCCGAACTTCACGCCGCCCGCGCCATACAAGCTGCTCGACAACCCGGACAGCCTGCTCGACCGTACCGACCTCGTGTTCATCAACCCGGTCGGCACCGGTTACTCGGCGGCGATCGCCCCGGCGAAGAACAAGGATTTCTGGGGCACCGACCAGGACGCCCGCTCGATCGACCGCTTCATCCAGCGCTACCTGACGAAATACTCGCGCTGGAATTCGCCGAAGTTCCTGTACGGCGAGTCGTACGGCACCGCGCGCAGCGCGGTCGTGTCGTGGGTGCTGCATGAGGACGGCATCGACCTGAACGGGATCACGCTGCAGTCGTCGATCCTCGACTACGCGAATGCGCTGTCCGCGCCGGGCACGTTCCCGACGCTCGCGGCCGATGCGTTCTACTGGAAGAAGACGACGCTCAACCCGACGCCGACCGACCTCGACGCGTACATGGTCCAGGCCCGCAACTACGCGGACAACACGCTCGCGCCGCTCGCGCAGAAGCCGAACCCGCAGGACGGCGGCTTCGTGAACGTGCGGCTGAACCTGAACCTGCAGACCGCGCAGCAGATGGGCGCATACATCGGCACGGATCCGACGTCGCTGATCCAGACGTTCGGCAACCCGGCCGCGCTCGGCAACGTGCCGTCGTCGAACGACAACCCGCCGTACACGTTCTTCCTGACGCTCGTGCCGGGCACGCAGATCGGCCAGTACGACGGTCGCGCGAACTTCACGGGCAAGGGCATCGCACCGTACATCCTGCCGAACTCGGGCAGCAACGATCCGTCGATCACGAACGTGGGCGGCGCGTACACGGTGCTGTGGAACAGCTACATCAACACCGACCTCAAGTACACGTCGACGTCGTCGTTCGTGGACCTGAACGACCAGGTCTTCAACAACTGGGACTTCAGCCATACCGACCCGACCGGCGCGAACAAGGGCGGCGGCAATACGCTGTACACGGCGGGCGATCTGGCGTCGACGATGAGCGTGAACCCGGACCTGAAGGTGCTGTCGGCAAACGGCTATTTCGACGCCGTCACGCCGTTCCACCAGACGGAGCTGACGCTCGCGCAGATGCCGCTCGACCCGACGCTCAAGGCGCAGAACCTGACGATCAAGAACTACCCGTCGGGCCACATGATCTACCTGAACGACGCGTCGCGGACCGCGCTGAAGGGCGATCTCGCCAACTTCTACGACGGCATCCTGGCCAACCGCACTGCGCTGCAGCGCGTGCTGAAGCTGCAGATGCGCACGCAGCAGCTCAAGCAGCAGAAGTTGCAGCAGCAGGGGCAGTAAGCGGCACGGGCGGCTCGCGCCGCCCCGGATGGACGACAGCCCGATCGGCGCAGGCCGGTCGGGCTGTTTTCATTTGCGGAGGGCGATGGGCCGGCGCGTCGTGCGCCGGCCGCGAAATGGCGTCAAACCGTCGAGGACAGGGTGTGCGCGCCGCGTGTTACGCCAGCACGAGCCGGATGCCGACCGCGACGAGCGTCGAGGCGAGCAGGTTGCGCAGCAGCCGTTCGGGCGCGCGCGCCGACAGCAGGCTGCCGAGCACGATACCGGGCAGCGAGCCGAGCAGCAGCGACAGCAGCATCGACCAGTCGACCGAGCCGAGCAGCCAGTGGCCCATGCCCGCGACGAGCGTGAGCGGCACCGCGTGCGCGATGTCGGAGCCGACGATGCGGGTCGTCGCGAGCGCCGGATACAGCAGCAGGAGCACCGTCACGCCGATCGCGCCGGCACCGACCGACGTCATCGACACGAGCACGCCGAGCACGGCGCCCGTCAGTACGGTCGACCACAGCGTGCGCGCGGGGCTCGGCGCGAGCGGGTTGCGTGCGGCGAACGCGGTGAGCTGCGGCCGGAAGATGAGCGCGAGCGACGTGAGCAGCAGCGCGACGCCGAGCACGAGCTGGATCATCCGCGCGGTACCCGGCGCGTTCATCCCGTGCGTATGCAGCCACCACAGCGTGACGGCCGCGGCCGGGACGCTGCCCGCCGCGAGCCGGCCCGTGATGCGCCAGTCGATCGAGCCTTTCAGGCCGTGGACGAGGGTGCCGGTGGCCTTGGTCACTGCCGCGTACAGCAGGTCGGTGCCGACTGCCGTTGCAGGGTGGACGCCGAACAGCAGCACGAGGATCGGCGTCATCAACGAACCACCGCCAACGCCCGTCAGGCCGACGAGGATGCCGACGAACAGGCCGGACAACGAGTACAGCAGGTCGATATGGGGAAGCGACATCGGAAGCAGGCGGTTATGCGGCGACGGGGTTGTGCGATGTTCGGCGGCGGCGGCGCGCGGCCGCGGCGCGCGCGTCAAAGTCCGCCATTGTCGCAAATGTGGCGCGTGGATGTACGACTGCGTTAAAAATCGGAGGGGAAAGCCCGTGGGGCGGGCATCCGGCTCGAAGTAAAACGGGCGTTTGAGCAGCGCGAGGGGCGCGATGGCCGTTCTCCTCGCGACTGATCGGCCCGAAACGCCCGGTGAACAGAGAGCGGGTGCGAGGCCCGGCAGGTATGAAAAAGGGCGCGACAGTGCGCGCCCCGGTTCGACGGCGGCGGTCGATGCCACCAGCCGCCGCCGCCCGGTCAGTGCATCGCGGGGCCGACGCCTTCGACCGCACCCTGCTGCCGGATACGCAGCGCGAGGCCGATCAGCGCGGCGACGGCGGCGAACGCCGCACCGAACGCGAAGGCCGCATGGTAGCCGCCGTTCAGCGCGTCGAGCGGCGCGGCATTCGCTGCCGCGAGCGTGTTGCTGCGGGCGGCCGCGAGGCTCGCGAGCACGGCGAGGCCGAGCGCGCCGCCCATCATGAACGCGGTGTTGACGATCCCCGACGCGAGCCCGGAATCGGACGGATCGACGTCGCTCATCGCGGCGAGCAGCACCGGGTTGAACGCGACGCCCGCGCCGATGCCGAGCAGCGTCATGCCGGGCAGCACGTGCCAGACGAAGCCGCCGTCCACCGGCGCACGCGAGAACAGTGCGAGGCCGCACGCCGCGATCAGCAGGCCGGCCGCGATCGGGCCGCGGATGCCGAAGCGCATCACGATCCGCGCGGACAGCCCGAGCGAGAACGCGGCCATGATCAGGTTCGCCGGCAGGAATGCAAGGCCGACCTGCAGCGGCCCGTAGCCGAGCACGCGCTGCATGTACAGCGCGGACAGGAAGAACCACGCGAACATCGCGGCCGCCCACAGCACGGCGATCACGTTCGCGAGCGCGACGTTGCGCGACGAGAACAGCGAGAGCGGCATCAGCGGATGCGCGGCGCGCGCCTCGATCGCGATGAACAGCGCGAGCAGCGCGACCGCTGCGCCGATCAGTGCGACGGTCTGCGTCGACAGCCAGCCGGCTTCGTTGCCGCCGACGATCCCGTAGACGGCCAGCATCAGCGACGCGGTCACGGTGATCGCGCCCGCGACGTCGAGCCGCGCGGTACCGGCCGGCGCGCGCAGGCGCGGCAGCAGCGAGACGCACATCGCATAGACCGCGATGCCGATCGGCAGGTTGACGAGGAAGATCCAGTGCCACGACAGCGAGCTCGTCAGCAGCCCGCCAAGCAGCACGCCGATGCTGCCGCCGCCCGCACAGACGAAGCCGTACACGCCCATCGCGCGGGCGCGTTCGCCGGGTTCGGTGAAGAGATTCATGATCAGCGACAGCGCGACGGCCGATACGACCGCGCCGCCGATTCCCTGCACCGCGCGCGCGGCGATCAGCATCGCCTGCGATTGCGCGAGGCCGCACGCGAGCGATGCGAGCGTGAAGACGACGAGGCCGGCAAGGAACATGCGCCGCTGGCCGTACAGGTCGCCGAGCCGCCCGCCGAGCAGCAGGCAGCCGCCGAACGTCAGCAGGTACGCGTTGACGACCCACACGAGGGCCGTCTCGGTGAAATGGAGGTCGGTGCTGATCGACGGCAGTGCGACGTTCACGATCGTGCTGTCGAGCACGATCATCAGCACGCCGAGGCAGAGGACGATCAGCGCGTACCAGCGCTTCTCGCCGTGAATCCCGTGGGTCATGGGCTTGCCGCCTTCTGATCGTTATTTGAACGCTGCATTGTAGGCGCCATCGGCGCGGGCTTCCTGCCGGTTTGTGGCAGCAGCGAAGCGTAGTCGCGCGTCCGGGCGGGACGCGCGTGATGATGGACGCGACGGGCGTTACGAGCGCGCCGGCAACTCGCAGCCATCGGGGCCGCACGCGGCCGCGTCGCCGCCGTCGAGTTCGACGATGCCGTCGCGCCATGCCTGGTCGAGCGCCTGCGCGAACGCGTCGGCCGGCTGCGCGCCCGACACCGCGTAGCGGCCGCCGAACACGAACAGCGGCACGCCGCGCCCGCCGATCTGCGCGGCGCGGGCGACGTCGGCTTCGACTTCGGCGCGGTACTGGTCGCTGCGCAGCACGGCTTCGACGGCCGAGCGCTCGAGCCCGGCCTCGACCGCGAATTCGGTCAGCTCGGCGTGATCGAACAGCGAGCCGTGCTCGCAGAAATACGCGCGGTACAGCCGCTCGGTCAGCGCGTGCGCGCGGCCCGTCGCTTCCGCGAGCTTCACGAGCCGGTGGCCGTCGAGCGTGTCGCCGACGAGCGTGCCGGGCAGGTCGTAGCGCAGCCCGACGCTCGCGGCGGCATCGGTGACCTGGCGCAGCATCTGGTCGACCTGCTCGGGCGACATCCGGTACTTGCCGCCGAGCATCGCCTCGACCGGCTCGACGGGCTGGCCGGGCATCAGCCGGTACGCGCGCAGCGCGACGTCGACGCGGTCGGCGTGCGCGAACGTGGCGAGCGCCTCATCGAAGCGGCGCTTGCCGATCCAGCACCACGGGCAGATCAGGTCGGACCAGATTTCGACGGTCAGGGTGGGGCGGGCAGTCGGGGCGGGAGCGGTCGTCATGGGCGGTTCCGGGCAGCAAAAAATGTAACCGGGACTATATCACTTCGTGCTTCGACGCTTCGTCTTGCCCGGCGACCGGGCGAAACGGGCGCCCGGCGTACCACGAAGCATAGACACGGAAGCGGCGCCCCGATAGCGATTGCCGATGCGGGCCGCCGCCGCGCGTTGCGGCGCGCCGGCCCGCGACGTGTTTCGCTCAAGCGTCGCCCTGCGTTTCCTTCAGGTGCTTGAGGTGCTTGTAGACCGTCGCGCGGCCCATCCCGAGCACGTTCGCGACGTAGTTCGCCGCGCTCTTGCCGCGAAACGCGCCCTCCGCGTAAAGCGCTTCGACGAGCTCGCGCCGGTGCTCGCGCGTGAGCCCGTTCAGCCCGACCTGCCGCTCGCGCAGCCAGCCGTGCAGGAACGTGTTGATGCGCTCCTGCCAGTCGTCGCGGAACAACTCGTCCGGCTGCGCGACGACGCCCGCGCCCTTGATGAACAGGTCGAGCGTCGCGCGCACCTCGTCGAACACCGCGATGTTGAAGTTGATGCACATCATCCCGGCCGGGCGGCCTTCGTCGTCGAACAGCACGTTGCTGACGCAGCGCATCCGGCGGCCGTCCCAGTTCAGCTTCTCGTAAGGGCCGATCACGCGCTCGCGCGCGGAATGGTCGATTTCCTCGAGCGCGGAATCGTCGCCGACCTCGCGCTTCGACAGGTTGTTCGCGAGATACAGCACGGTCTGGTCGTGCAGGTCGTGAATCACGACTTCCGCGTACGGGAAGAACAGCGCGGCGATACCGTCGGCGATCGGCGCATAACGGGTGAGCAGCAGGTCTTTGACGGGGGATTTCTTCTTGCGCATCGGGTTCGCCATCTCGGGTGGGCGGGGGCCGGGCAGCGCATCGGGCCGGCGCGCCGGCGCACCGTTGGCCGGCATGCCCGTGCGCCCGCGCGCGGCCGCCGCGGCGGTTGCGCCATTGTATCGGCCCCGCGCGCGCGTGCCGCTCATGCGCGTGCCAGGTGCGTGTACAGCGCGTGCGCGATCGCGATGTCCTCGAGCCCGAGGCCGATCGAGCGGAAGAACGCGTGACGGGCATACGACGGCGCCGGGCAGGTGCCGGCGACGAGCGCGGGCAGGTCGCCGGCGATCCGCGCGGCGTCCCAGCCGTGCTCGGCCGCCGCGATCTGCATCTCGCCGGCGCTCGCGGGTGTCGTGTGCCGGTAGTCGCAGTACACGTCCATGTCGGGCAGCCAGGCGGGCGGGATTTCGTGTGCGCGTACGACGTTCGTGCTGATCGACGTGACGAGCGCGGGGCGCGTGAGCATCCCGTCGCCGAGCACGGGCGTGCCCGACGACGTGCACAGCATCACGACGTCCGCGTCGCGCACGCAGGCTTCGACGCTCGCCGCGGCGCGGGCGCGCGGATCGAGCTGCGCGAGCGCCGCCTGCTGCGCCGCGTCGCCGGCGAGCGAAGGCGCATACACGCGGATCGTCTCCCAGTCGCGCAAGCCCGCCGTGTGCCGCAGGTGCGCGAGGCCGACCGCGCCCGCGCCGACGATCGCGAGATGGCGCGCGTCGCGCGGCGCGAGGCAGTCGACCGCGAGCGCGGTCGTGCCGGCCGTGCGCTCGACGGTCAGCAGCCCCGCGTCGCACCACATCAGCGGCTGGCCCGTGCGCATCGACATCAGCGCGGTCCACGCGGTGACGATGGGTTTCCCGTCAGGCTTGCCGCCCGTCACGACATACGGCGACAGCTTCGCGCCGAATACCTGCGCGTCGGCGAGCGCGCCGAGATACGTGATGAAGTCGCCGGCCTGGTCGGGAAACAGCGTCAGCGTTTGCGGCGGCTGCACCGCGCGCGCCGCGGCGAGCGACGCGAACATGCTGCGCAGCGTACCGAGCACGTCGAGCGACGGCAGGGCCGCGCGCACCGCGGCTTCGTCGACGGTCAGCGGCAGGGTCGGGGCGGTTTGCGTCATGGGGACATCTCCGGTCGGGGCCAGACAGGGCCGTCTCGATCGACGGTGTCCGGCGGTGTTCGTGATGGACGAAAAGTCTAATATAGACAAACAAAATCGGGAGAATTTTTCTTTTCGAGACTTGGTGTCGTCGCGCGGTTCTAAAAAAACAGCGGTAAATCAAAGGCATTTCGGTTATCGGGCGAATTCCGGACGTCGCGTGTCGAGGCACGATTCTCGTATCCCCTATAGTCTATAGTAGACTTTGAGTCTATATTTCTCGTGCAGGACACGACACGTCGCAGCGTGGTGGCTGCCTGCTTCGAATGCCGATCCGGCGCCCGGCCCGGCCCGGGCCGTCGTGTACCGATCTTCATCGCCTCAATCCAGAACGGAAGGACCGTCATGAACTGGAAGCTCTCCCTTTGCGCCGCTGCGGCGCTTGCCTGCGCGGCCGTCACGGCCCATGCGGAACAGACCACGTTGCGCTTCGGGATCGAAGCCGCGTATCCGCCGTTCGAGAGCAAGACGCCGGCCGGCCAACTGCAGGGTTTCGACGTCGACATCGGCAACGCGGTGTGCGCGAAGCTGAACATGAAATGCGTGTGGGTCGAGAATGCGTTCGACGGCTTGATCCCGGCGCTGCAGGCGCGCAAGTTCGACGCGATCAACTCGGCGATGAACATCACGTCGAAGCGCCGGCAGAGCATCGACTTCACGCCGGCGATCTACGTGGTGCCGATCGTGATGATCGCCAGGCACGGCTCGTCGCTGCGGCCTGACGTCGCGAGCCTGCGCGGCAAGCACGTCGGCGTGCTGCAGGGCTCGTCGCAGGAGGATTTCCTGAAGGCGCACTGGGCCACGGCGGGTGTGGCCGTCGTGTCGTACCAGGATCAGGACCAGATCTATGCGGATCTCGTCGCGGGGCGTCTCGACGCGGCCGTGCAGGAAGCGCAGACCGCGCAGGACGGTTTCCTCGACAAGCCGGCCGGCCGCGACTACCAGATCGTCGGCGAGCCGCTGAAGGATCCGGCGACGCTGGGCGAGGGCACGGGCTTTGGAATGCGCAAGAGCGACAAGGCGCTGCAGGCGAAGATCGTCGGCGCGCTCGACGCGCTGAAGAAGGACGGCACGCTCAGCGCGCTGTCGCAGAAGTACTTCAAGCGCGACATCGTCGCGAAGTGAGCACCGGCGCGCGCCGGCCGCCGCGCCGGCGCGTGCCGCATCGAATCTCGACGCAGTACGGGGAATCATGGACTTCGACGTCATCGTTCTGGGGGCCGGCATCGTCGGCGTGTCGTCGGCGCTGCATCTGCAGGATCGCGGGCTGCGCGTCGCGCTCGTCGACCGGCGCGCGCCTGGCGAGGAAACGAGCCACGGCAATGCGGGGCTGATCGAGCGCTCGTCGGTCGTGCCGTACGCGTTTCCGCGCCGGCTCGGCACGCTGCTGCGCTATGCGCGCAACCGCTCGGTCGATCTCTACTGGGACTACCGCGCGCTGCCCGCGTATGCGGGCTGGCTCGCGCGCTTCTGGCGCGAATCGTCGCCGCAGCGGCTCGCGGCCGCTGCGCGCGACCTGTTGCCGCTCGTCGCCGCGAGCGTCGCCGAGCACGACGCGCTGCTCGCACGCACCGATGCCCAGCCGCTCGTGCACGACGGCGGGTGGATCGAGGCGTTCCGTTCGCCCGCGCTGTTCGATGCGGAAACGCGCGCGCAGCAGCGCGTGGCCGACGCGCACGGGCTGCGGATGACCGTGCTCGACGCGGGTGCGTTGCGGGCGCGCGAGCCCGGTATCGGCGACGCGTTCTGCGGCGCATTCCACTGGCAGGACCCGAAGACCGTGTCGAGCCCGGGCGGGTTGACCAAGGCCTACGCGCGGCTGTTCGAGCGCGCCGGCGGCACGTTCGCGCTCGGCGATGCCAGGACGCTCGTGCAGGTCGATGACGGCTGGCAGGTCGGTACCGAGCACGGGCCGATCTCGGCGCGCTCCGCCGTGGTGGCGCTCGGGCCGTGGTCCGATCACGTCTTCGAGCCGCTTGGCTACCGGATTCCGCTGCGCGCGAAGCGCGGCTACCACATGCACTACCGGCCCACGCGCGCGCCGTTGAACGTGCCTGTGTGCGATACCGAGGCAGGTTTCGTTGTCGCGCCGATGGAAGGCGGCCGCCTGCGGCTCACGACCGGCGTCGAGATCGCGCTGCGCGGCGCACCGCCGACCGGCGTGCAGCTCGCGCGCGCCGAGCCGCTGGCGCGCGATGCATTCGGCATCGGCGAGCGGCTCGATCCCGAACCGTGGCTCGGGATGCGGCCGTGCACGCCCGACATGCGCCCGGTGATCGGGCCCGCGCCGCGCCATCGCCACCTGTGGTTCGCGTTCGGCCATTGTCACCACGGGCTCACGCTCGGCCCCGCAACCGGACGCCTGCTCGCCGAAATGATGACGGGCGCGCCGACCTATATCGATCCCCATCCGTACCGGCCCGCGCGCTTCGGCTGATCCGGCGGTGCGCGCTGCGTTGCGCGCACCGGCCTTCACAATGTTTCATTCTGCTATCCGAATTATCGGAAATCGCGCAATCGGAAATGATCTGCGTAATCGCCGAGAAAGATAATCGCGAAATAAAGAAAATCGGCAAATCGGCGATTGAGCAATGCATTTTCATATTGCTGAAATGCGCAATGGGCAGCTGCTCGTGACGGTGTGGCGCGCCGTTGCAGCGGATGTTCCGGTGTTACGCGGAATGTACCGGAACACGTTACCGCGGGGCTCGCAAACGTTACGTTACATCCGTGTTCCAGCGGCCTTTTTCGTCAGATGATTGCGGCGCCAATGCCGTGAATTTCGTCTGAAATCGATTAAAAAAGTGTTATTGCCGGTCATTAGGCAGACGAATCAATCCTGTTTTTCGAATTGGCACACTTCGTGCAATCGGTCCCCATGCTTTATCAACGTTGTGCCAACCGAGATGGGGAAAATAAAGATGGGACACAATCTGAAATTGACGGGTGTAGCGCTGTCGGTCGCGACGGTGTTCGGGGTATTGGCTTCGGGTTCCGCGATGGCGGGGGCCCTTGATGCGCTGCCGATTCCGCAAGTGATCGTCAACCCGCCGACGAACAGCGTGTCGGTCGGGTTGGTCGCGACGGGTACGTCGCCGCTGGGCTCGGTCACCGTGGCGGCAGGCGGGGCGGGCGCGATCCAGACGTCGCTGGGCGATCCCGGCCAGGTACTGTCGGGCGCCGTGGGGGCGGTGACCGGCGCACTCGGCGGTGGCGGCGGCACGGTGCAGCCGCTCGCGCCGGTCCAGGGTGTGCTGAATCAGGTGACGGGTGCGTTGGGCGGCGGCAACCCGGCGGGTGCGTTGACCGGTGCGCTGAATACGGCGACGGGGACGCTGAGCAATGCGGTTGGCACGGTAACGGGGGCACTGGGTAATGTCGGCGGCGGGTCGAACCCGCTGGCGCCGGTGCAAGGCGTGGTCAATCAAGTAACGGGTGCGCTCGGTGGCGGCAATCCGGCTGGTGCACTGACTGGCGCGCTCGGCACGGTAACGGGTGCGCTGGGCGGCATCGGCGGTGGTTCGGATCCGCTGGCGCCGGTGCAAGGCGTGGTCAATCAAGTAACGGGTGCGCTCGGTGGCGGCAACCCGGCCGGCGCGTTGACCGGTGCCCTCGGCACGGTGACGGGCGCGCTGGGCGGTATAGGCGGCGGTTCAAACCCGCTGGCTCCGGTTCAAGGCGTCGTGAACCAGGTAACGGGTGCGCTCGGTAGCGGCAACCCGGCTGGCGCACTGACTGGCGCGCTCGGTACGGTGACGGGCGCACTGGGTGGCATCGGCGGTGGTTCAAACCCGCTGGCGCCGGTGCAAGGCGTCGTCAACCAAGTAACGGGTGCGCTCGGTAGCGGCAACCCGGCTGGCGCACTGACTGGCGCGCTCGGCACGGTGACGGGCGCGTTGGGTGGCATCGGCGGCGGCTCGGATCCGCTGGCGCCGGTGCAAGGTGTGGTCAATCAAGTGACGGGTGCGCTCGGTGGCGGCAACCCGGCCGGCGCACTGACCGGTGCCCTCGGCACGGTGACGGGCGCATTGGGTGGTATCGGCGGCGGCTCGAGCCCGCTGGCGCCGGTTCAAGGTGTCGTGAATCAAGTCACGGGTGCGCTGAGCGGAGGCAACCCGGCAGGTGCCCTGACCGGTGCGCTGAACACCGCGACCGGGGCACTGAGCAGCGCGCTCGGTACGGCGACGGGTGCGCTGGGCGGCATCGGCGGCGGTTCGAATCCGCTGGCGCCGGTTCAAGGCGTCGTGAACCAGGTCACTGGCGCCCTCGGTAGCGGCAATCCGGCTGGCGCACTGACTGGCGCACTCGGCACGGTGACGGGCGCATTGGGCGGTATCGGCGGCGGCTCGAACCCGCTGGCACCGGTTCAAGGCGTCGTGAATCAAGTAACGGGTGCGCTCGGCAGCGGCAATCCGGCAGGTGCACTGACCGGTGCCCTCGGCACGGTCACGGGTGCATTGGGCGGTATCGGCGGCGGCTCGGACCCGCTGGCTCCGGTTCAAGGCGTCGTCAATCAAGTGACGGGCGCATTGGGCGGCATCGGCGGTGGCTCGAATCCGCTGGCGCCGGTTCAAGGCGTTGTGAACCAAGTCACGGGCGCGCTCGGCAGCGGCAATCCGGCAGGCGCACTGACCGGCGCGCTCGGCACGGTGACGGGCGCATTGGGCGGCATCGGCGGCGGCTCGAACCCGCTGGCACCGGTGCAAGGCGTCGTGAACCAGGTCACGGGCGCACTCGGCAGCGGCAATCCGGCAGGTGCACTGACCGGCGCCCTCGGCACGGTGACGGGTGCATTGGGCGGTATCGGTGGCGGCTCGGACCCGCTGGCGCCGGTTCAGGGCGTCGTGAACCAGGTCACGGGCGCACTCGGTAGCGGCAATCCGGCAGGTGCCCTGACCGGCGCCCTCGGCACGGTGACGGGTGCACTGGGCGGTATCGGCGGCGGCTCGAACCCGCTGGCGCCGATCCAGAGCGTCGTCGACCAGGTCACGGGTACGCTCGGCAGCGGCAATCCGGCCGGCGCACTGAGCAACGCGGTCAACACGATCACGGGCACGCTCGGCAACGTCGGCGGCGCGGGAAGCCCGCTGGCTCCGGTGCAGGGTGTCGTCACGCAGCTCGCCGGTACGCTCGGCGGCGCGGGAAGCCCGCTGGCGCCGGTGCAAGGCGTCGTGAACCAGGTCGTCGGCACGCTGTCCGGCGCCGGTGGCGGTAGCCCGATCACGCCGATCACGAACCTCGTCAACGGGCTGCAGAATGCGCTGCCGACGGGCGGCAACGCAGCCGGCGCGCTGACCGGCGCACTGGGCTCGGTGACGGGCGCACTCGGCAACCTCGGTGGCTCGAACCCGCTGGCACCGGTGCAAGGCGTCGTGAGCCAGGTCGTCGGCACGCTCGGCAGCAGCAACGCGGTCGGCACGGCCACGAACGCACTGGGTAACGCGGTCGGCTCCGTCGTGGGCGCACTCGGCAACCTCGGCGGCTCGAGTCCGCTGGCCCCGGTACAGGGCGTCGTGAACCAGGTGGTCGGCACGCTCGGCAACCTCGGCGGCTCGAACCCGCTGGCGCCGGTGCAAGGCGTCGTGAACCAGGTCGTCGGCACGCTGTCGGGCGCGGCGGGCAGCAACCCGATCGCCCCGATCACGAACCTCGTGAGCGGTCTGACGGGCGGCAGCAACCCGGCCGGCGCACTGACCGGTGCGCTCGGTTCGGTGACGGGCGCACTCGCGAACGGTCCGGTAGCCCTCGGGCAGGCGGCCGGCGCGCTGTCGGGCGCGGCCGGTTCGACGGCGGCAGCGGGCGGCAGCCTGCTCGGCTCGGGCGCGAACGCGGCCGGCGGCACGGCGGGCGCAGTCGGCTCGCTGCTGACGACGGGCGCCAACGCGACGGCGACGGTCGTCAACGCGGTCGGCACGACGGTGGGCACGGCGCTCGGCTCCGCGCCGGGCCTGTCGGTCACGCCGCATTCGGGCAACAGCGCGCCGGGCAACCCGCTCGCGCCGGTGTCGTCGTTGCTCCAGTCGCTCACGGGCGCACTGCCGAAGTAACCGGCGCGCACGCACGGCGGAGCCGGATCGGCCGCCGTGCGCAACGGGCCGCACGACGCGGCATGACAGCAATGTCATGCCGCGTTGTCTTTTGGTGCCCCTTTTTTCTTTCGCCGCACGAATGGTTGCCGCCGCCGAAGACGACGCTCGCCGACCGGCGTGGAATAACCGGTCGCCGCCATCCGTTTACATACCGAATCCCGGCAACGCCGGCCGGCGGGATAATGGTCGTGACGAAGCCGATCGTCCCGGCCGGTGCCGCCGTATCGCGATGCCGTGTCAAGGAGAAAGGGCATGAAACGGATACTCGTCGTCGCCGCGCTGACGGCGGCAATCGTGCGACCGGCCGCCGCGGAACCACCGCGAGCCGGCGACGGAAAGCTGGTCGACGAAGATCACATGACGCTGTACGTGTTCGATCGCGATGCGCCCGGCAAGAGCGCATGCGACCGCGCGTGCGCGACGAACTGGCCGCCTGCGCTGGCCGACGCGTACGACAAGGCAACCGGCGCGCTGAGTGTCGTCGCGCGCGACGACGGCAGCAAGCAATGGGCATACCGCGGGCGCCCGCTGTATCGCTGGAAGCTCGATCACAAGCCCGGTGACGCGGGCGGCGACGGGGTCGGCGGCATGTGGCACGTCGCGCGTCCGTGACGACGGGCGGTGGGGCGGTGCGCGAGGCATCCTGATGAGCTACGAATCGGACCTGCTGGTGTGGTTGCCGCATCTCACGCGTTATGCGCGCGCGCTGACGGGTGACCGGGCCTGGGCAGACGATCTCGTGCAGGACACGCTCGAGCGAGCGCTGAACCGCCCGCCGCGCGACGGCGGCAACCTGCGCGCATGGCTGCTGACGCTGCTGCGGCACCGCTTCATCGACCAGTTGCGCGCACGGCACGAGATCGCGGTCGACGATGCGACGGCGCCGTGGCAGACGATGGCCGCACCGGCCGGCGAAATCGGCGGGCTGGTGCTGCGCGACGTGCAGCGCGCGCTGTACCGGCTGCCGGTCGAACAGCGCGAGGTGCTGCTGCTGGTCGCGCTCGAGGAATTGAGCTATCGCGATGCCGCGGAAGTGCTCGGCGTCCCGGTGGGGACGGTGATGTCGCGGCTCGCACGGGCGCGCGGCCAGATGCGTGCGCTGTTGTCCGACGAGCCGCCGGCGCACGGCACGGCTGCATTACGGGTGATCGGGAAGACATGATGGACGATCCGCACAAGCCTTCGAACGCGCGGGATGACGATGCGTCGGCGCAACTGCTGTCCGCGTTGCTGGACGGCGAGCTGTCCGGGCACGAGCGTCGCGAGGTGCTCGAGCGCGTGCTGGCCGATCCGGAGGAGGCCGAACGACTCGCGCACTATCGGGCGCAGCGCGATGCGCTGCAGGCGCTGTTTCCGCTGCCGGCCGCCGCGCCCGCGCTGTTCGTGCAACGCCGTGAGCCGCGCCGGCGCGGGATCGCCTATGCGTTCGCGGGGCTCGCGGCCGGGCTGCTGATCGGTGTCGCGCTGCATGCGGGCTGGGTGGCGTTCGGCGGTGAACCGGGGTTCGCCGCGCGCGCGGATGTCGCCTATGCGACGTACGTGGCCGACCGCGACCATCCGGTCGAGGTCGGCGCGGGCGACCCTGACCATCTCGTCGCGTGGCTGTCCGCGCGTCTCGGGCGGGCCGTGCGTGCGCCGTCGCTCGACGAATACGGTTACCGGTTGCTCGGCGGCCGGCTGCTCCCGGGCGAAGCGGGGCCGGCCGCGCAACTCATGTACCAGCGCGCGGACGGCGAACGCGTGACGCTGTACATGACGGCCTACGACACACGGCGTCTCGCGCCGCAGGCGATGTCGGCCGGCGGCCGCTACACGTATTTCTGGTCGAATCGCGGGATGGGCTACGCATTGTCCGGCCAGGGCGACGAACGGCGCCTGCGCGAACTCGCGATCGACGCGTGCGGCGCGCTAGGCGGCCCGACCGACGCGTGGAAGGGATGACACGCTCGGCGCCGGCAGGGAGCACGTGATGAAGACGACGATGACGAAGGGGCTCGTGCCGATGCTGGTGCTGGCGGCGCTCGCCGCGGGCACGGCGCTTGCGCAGGCGGACGGTGACGTGCCGCTGCGCGTGCCGGTAGACGCCGATGGCGTGCAACGGGTGGCGATCGTCGGCGGCAGCTATTTCTTCCGGCCGAACCACGTGATCGTGCGGGCACACGTGCCGGTCGAGTTGACCGTGTCGACCGAGCCTGGCCCGGTGCCGCACAGCTTCGAAATCGATGCGCCGCAGGCCGGTATCGCGGTGCGCACCGAGCTCGGCACGACGCCGAAGACGTTTCGCTTCACGCCGTCGCAGCCGGGCCGGTTCGCCTACTATTGCACGCATCGGCTGCTGTTTTTCAAAAGCCATCGCGAGCGCGGGATGGAAGGCGCGCTCGATGTCGAGGCGGCGCCGTGATCGCCGCGTTGCTGGCCGCGAGCCTGATAGGAGCGAGCATGACCGCCGATCCCGTGACCGTCGCGCAGGCGCATTTCGACCACGTCCGCTCGTATCGCGCGACGATCCGCTCGTCCGCGCGCGGGGGCGAGCACACCGAAATCCGTTACGCGTACCTGAAACCGGGCTTCGTCCGGATGGATTTCGTGTCGCCGCATCACGGCGCGGTGCTCGCGTACGATCCCGGCGACGGCAAGGTGCGGTTGCGTCCGTTCGGCGCGCATGCGCCGCCCGCGCTGACGCTGTCGCCATCCAATCCGCTCGTGCGCGACCGCAGCGGCCACCGGGTCGACCGGTCGGACGTCGGCGAACTGCTGCGCAACGTCCATGCGCTGCAGGAGGGCGGTGCGACGGTGACCGAAGGCGAGGAGGCCGTCGGCGGCCGCACTGCGCTGCGCGTGTCGGTCACGGGCGCGCCCGCGCATGCGGTCGACGGCGTGCATCGCTACCGGCTGTGGCTCGATACCGAGGACGGCTTTCCGCTGAAGGTCGTCAGTTTCGCGGACGGTGACGACGTGCCGCTCGAAACCGTGACGCTCGACGACGTCGAGATCGACGTCGCGTTTCCCGAACGCTTCTTCGCGCCCTGAGCGGTGCGCTGACTCATGCCCGTGACAGGCATGCCGGAGGCTGCATGGCGGAATACCGGTTCTCGACGATCTGGCGCGTGGACGCGCCGCTCGCGGCGGTGTGGGACGCGATCTACCAGGTCGACCGCTGGCCGGACTGGTGGAAGGGGGCCGTGCGCACCGTCGAGATCGAGCCGGGTGACGCGCGCGGCGTTGGCGCGCTGCACCGGTACACGTGGAAGGGGGCGCTGCCTTACCGGTTGACCTTCGACATGCGCGTGCGACGCGTCGAGCCGCCGCATGCACTCGAAGGTCGCGCGAGCGGCGCGATCGAAGGTGACGGATGCTGGTCGTTCGTCGCCGACGGTGCCCGTACGATCGTGCGCTACGACTGGCACATCCGCACGCACGTGCGCTGGATGAACCGGCTGGAGTTGCTCGGTCGCCCGCTGTTCCGATGGAATCACGACGTCGTGATGCGTGAAGGCGCGAAGGGGCTCGCGCGGCTGCTGGGCGCGGCGGTCGAGACGGAGGGGCGGACGTTCCGGCCGCTGCCGGATGCGGGCTGCGCCGATGCCTGAACGCGGGTGAACGCGAGGAAAAGCGCGTAGCGGCGTGCTGCGCCGCTCAGCACGCGTACGCCATCACCGCGCCATCCACCACCAGTGCGACACGTTCGCCGACGGCCGGACACCGGTGTCCCGGCACGCGTGCGCGCACGCGCACGTCGCCATCGGCATCGAGCCGCAGGAGCACGTCGGCGTCCTGGCCCGCGAACTGCGCGGCTTCGACACGCGCCGTATGGCCGCGCGCCGCATCGGCGTGCGTGAGCGGCACGATGCCGATCTGCTCGGGACGCAGCATCGCATCGGCCGGACCGTCCGGCAGCGGCGCGACGAGCGGCAGGTCGCCGAGCGCGCAGGCGATGTGCGTGCCGCGCACGCGGCCGGCGAGCAGCACCGCCTGCCCGACGAACGACGCGACGTCGCGCGTGACGGGCTGACGATACAGCGTCTGCGGCACGGCCGTCTGCACGAGCCGGCCATGCCACATCACGGCCACTTCATCGCCGAGCGTCATCGCCTCGGGCTGGTCGTGCGTGACGAGCACCGATGTCGCGCCGGCTGCGGCAAGTGCATCGGCGACTGCGCTGCGCGTTTCGTGGCGCAGCGACGTGTCGAGCGCCGAGAACGGTTCGTCGAGGATCACGAGCGATGGCTCGGGCGCGAGCGCGCGTGCGAGCGCGACGCGCTGCTGCTGCCCGCCGGACAGTTGCTGCGGCGCACGGCTCGCATACGACGCGGGCAGCCCGACCATCTCGAGCAGTTCGTCGACGCGATGATGGCGCCGCCGCGCCGCGCGCGGCAGCCCGAACGCGATGTTGTCGGCCACCGACAGATGCGGAAACAGCGCCCCTTCCTGCGGCACGTAGCCGATCCGGCGCTGTTCGGGCGGCACGTGCACGTCGGGCGCGGCCACGCGGCGGCCGTCGATTTCGACGGTGCCGCGCTCGGCGCGCTCGAAGCCGCACAGCACGCGCAGCAGGGTCGTCTTGCCGCTGCCGGACGGGCCGAGCAGCGCGAGGCGCGAGCCGCGCCGCACCGTGAGGTCGATGTCGTGCAGGACGGTATGCGATCCGAACGATTTCGACAGGCCGTGGATGCGTAGTTCGCTCATGGGCGGTTCCGGGGAAAAAGGGCGTCGCTCAGTTGCGCACCGACGCGCGGCCGAGCAGCAGGAACAGCAGTCCCGATGCGCCGAGCGACAGCGCGACGAGCAGCGCCGCGTAGGGCGCCGCGGCGGCGAATGCGAGCGTCGCCGTATCGCTCCACACCTGCGTCGCGAGCGTGCGGGTGCCGATCGGCGACAGCAGCAGCGTCGCGTTGAGTTCCGTCACGACCGAGATGAACACCATCGTCGCGGCTGCGCCGAGACCGGGTGCCGCGAGCGGCAGCACCACGCGCGTGAGGGTCGCGCGCCAGCCAAGGCCGAGTGAGCGCGCGGTTTCCTCGAGCCGGGCCTGCACGTGCGACAGCGCGGCGCGCACGCTGACGACCGCGAGCGGCAGGAACAGGATCGCGTATGCGCCGACGAGCGCGGGTGCGCTCTGGTAGAGCGGCTGCAGCAGTCGCACCGTGATCGACACGATCGCCAGCGCGACGACGATGCCCGGCACACCCTGCACGGTCATCGCGGTGCGCTCGAGCAGCGTTGCGACGCGGCCCGGATAACGGACCAGCAGGAACGCGAGCGGCAGCGCGAGCAGCGTCGTGACGGCTGCGGCCATCAAGCCATAGCCGGACGATGCGAGCGTGGCCTGCCACAGCAGCTCGGGCGACACGTCGGCCGGCGTGACGGCGGCCGCGCCCTGTTGCGTGAGCCAGTAGCCGATCATCGCGAGCGGGACGCCGAGCGTCGCGGCCGCTAGTGCGGCGAATGCAACGGTGACGGGGCCGCGCAGACGGCCAAGCGGGTAACGCATCGCGACGCGGCGCGCGGCGCGGTGCGTATGGCCGTAGCGCGCATGGCCGCGTGCGCGCGCTTCGAACGCAAGGCACAGCAGGCACAGCGCGATCAGCACGCAGCCGAGCAGCGATGCGCCGCCGCCGTCGAATGCGGTGCGATATTCCGCGTAGATCTCGGTCGTGAACGTGCGAAAGCGCAGCAACTGGAATGCGCCGAACTCGGACAGCACGCCGAGCGCGACGAGCAGCATCCCGCCGCACAGCGCGGGGCGCAGCTGCGGCAGCACGACGCGAAAGAAGGTATGCCACGGCGAGCAGCCGAGTGTGCGCGCGCTTTCTTCCAGCGCGGGATCGAGCTCGCGCAGCGCGGCGGCCACCGGCAGGTAGACGAGCGGGAAGTACGCGGAGGTCAGCACGATCAGCGCGCCGAGGAAATCCTGCAGGTCGAGGCTCAGCGACACCCACGCGTAGCTCGTGATGAACGGCGGCACCGCGAGCGGCGCGGCCGCGAGCGCGGTCCACAGCGGCCGGGCGGGCAGGTCGGTGCGCTCGATGAACCACGCGAGCGCCGTGCCGAGCAGCGTGCACGCGAGGGTCGCGGCGAGCGTGATCGACAACGTGTTGACCAGCAGTTCGCCGACGAGCGGGCGCCACAGCAGCTCGATCGCATCGTCGATGCCGAAAGTGGCCGCGCGGTACAGCGTGAAGCCGAGCGGCAGCAGGATCGCGAGCGGCCCGCACGCGGCCGCGGCGACGAGTGCGCGTGACGGGCGGCGCCGTGTCGTCATGTGCTCGCCGCCGCGTGCGGCGCGTGCCGTGCGGGACACGGCGTCGCTCATGGTCAGAGCAGACCGGCCTGGCGCAGCAGCTTGCCGGCCTGGCTGTCATCGCCGAGCTGTTCGAACGTCAGCGCCGGCGGGGTCAGTTCGTTGAACGGCTTCAGGATCGGATCCGGAGCGACGCCCGGATGCAGCGGATACTCGAAGCTGATATGGCCGCCGGCCATCAGTTTCTGCGCGCGCTCGCTGACGAGATACGCGACGAACTTCTGCGCTTCCGGCTGGTGCTTCGATGCCTTCAGCACCGCGGCGCCGGACACGTTGACGGCACCGCCGACGTCGCCCTTGCCGAAGTGGTAGATCGCGCTGCGGGTCGACTTGTCGCCGAGCTCGGCGTGCAGGCGGTCCCAGTAGTAGTTGTTGACGATGCCGGTCAGCACGCCGCCGCGGTTGACGGCCGCCGTCACGCCTTCGTCGTCGTCGAAGATCTGCGCGTTGGCCTTCAGGCCCTTCAGCCATTGCAGCGTCGCGGCTTCGCCGTGCAGGGCGAGCACCGCGCTCACGAGCGGCAGGAAGTCCGCGTCGCTCGGCGCGACACCGACCTTGCCCTTCCATTCGGGCTTCGCGAGATCGAGCAGCGAAGCGGGCAACTGCTGCGGCTGGATTTTCGCGGTGTTGTAGATAAGCACGTTCTCGCGCGCGAGCACGCCGACCCAGTTGCCGTCCGCCGGGTTGAAGCGCGCGGGCACCGACTGCAGCGTGGCGGCGTCGGTCTTCGCGAACAGGCCCTTGCGGTCGAGCAGCACGAGCTCCGGCGAGTTCTCGGTGAAGTACACGTCGGCCGGCGTGCGGTCGCCTTCCGCGACGAGCTGCGCGGCGAGCGCCGGGCCTTCGCCCGAGCGCACCTTCACGGTGATGCCGCTCTGTGCTTCGAAGTCCTTGACGAGTTGGTTGACGACCTGCTCGTGCTGCGCGTTGTACAGCGTGAGCGTCGCGGCGTGTGCACGCGCGGCGTGCAGTGCGCCGGTCAGCATGAGCGCGGCGGCCGCCGCGGAAATCAGGTGCCGCAGCGGGCGGCTAACGGGTGAAGTGTTCATGTGGTTTTCAGCAGGTTGCACCCGGCCGGGCCGGGAAGGTGTGCGTTGCCTTGCGTTGCGTGTCGTCATGCCTCGAACAGCGCGGCGCCGATGTACGAACCTGGTTGCGCGCCCGGCGGACACGCGAAGATCGCGCTGCCGACGTGCGTGGTGAACTGGTTCATGATGTCCAGCTTCGCGAGCTTCTCGTTGATCGGAATGAAGCCCTTGCGCGGGTCGCGCTGGTGCGCGACGAACATCAGCCCCGCGTCGTACTCGGTCTGCTGGCGCCACGGCGGCCAGCGCTCGATGTAGAAGTTCGTGCTGTCGTTGTACGAGTACGCGCGGCGCAGGATCTGCGCGCCGTTGTTCAACTGCGGCGACGCGAGACGCGCGTGCGAGTTGTCGGGGATCACCGGGTTGCCGTCCTTGTCGGCCGCGTCGAGATCGAGTGCCTCGAACTCGTTCTTCTGGCCGAGCGGCGCGCCGCTGTACTTGTGACGGCCGACCACCTGCTCCTGGAAGCCGAGTTCCGTGTTGTCCCAGTGCTCGAGCGTGATGCGGATCCGGCGCACGACCGTGTAGGTGCCGCCGTTCATCCATGCCGGGCCTTCGCTGCCGGCCCACACGAATTCGTTCATCGCGGCCGGGTCGGACATTGGCGGATTCATCGTACCGTCCTTGAAGCCCATCAGGTTGCGCGGCGTTTCGCCGGGCTTGCCCGACGTGAAGCCGGCCTGGCCCCAGCGCATCTGCGTTGCCTTCGCACCGAGGCGAACGAGCTGGCGCACCGCGTGGAACGCGACCTGCGCGTCGTCCGCGCACGCCTGGATGAACAGGTCGCCGCCGGTCTTCTCGGGCAGCAGCTGGTCGCCGTTGAAACGTGGCAGGTCGACGAGCGCAGCGGGGCGGTGCTTCGCGAGGCCGAAGCGGTCCTTGCCCGCCAGCACGAACATGCCGGGGCCGAAGCCGAACGTGATCGTCAGGCGCGCAGGGCCGAGGCCGAGCGCGTCGCCGCCGTCCGCCGGCGCGACTTCGTCGCTGCCCGTCGTGGCAAGCGGTTGCGCGGTATCGCCGCGCGTCATCCGCGCGGCGGCGTCGGTCCAGGTCTTCAGCAGCGCGATGACATCCGCGCGCTGGGCCGTCGTCAGGTCGAGCGCCGCGAAATACGCGTGGCGCTGCTGCGGCGTCGCGATGCCGCTCTGGTGCTTGCCGTAGAACGGCTCGACGTCGTCATGCGCGGAAGCGGGCGCGGGCGCGGCGGCGGGTGCATCCGCCGCCTTCGCGGCCGGGATCGACGCCGCCGCGAGGCCGGCGGCCACCGCGGCGCCGCCCGCCTTCAGGAAGCCACGCCGCGCGGGGCGTGGTGGCTGGTTGGAATCGTCTGCCATGATGGGCTCCGTTACTTCGCGAGCAACAGCGTGTTGACGTCGTCCGCGACGTAGTAGAAACCGTCGCCTTCAGGTGTCATCGCGATGCCGAACAGGTTGCCGTTGCCGGGGGGCGTCTGCGCCTTGTCGGTGTTGATCCAGCGCGCGTAGATCTGCTTGCCGGCAACCGGGTCGATTTCGACGACCTGGCCGTTCTGCGCATTGGTTGCGAGCAGGTGACCGTTCGGTGCGGTGGCGAGCGCGAGCGGGCGGCGCAGGAAGCCGTCGGCGGTGACCTGGCGGCCGACGCCCGCGCTGGTGTCGCGCGTGAGCGGGTCGTCGATCTCGACGATGCGGTTGCCGATCGCGTCCGACACGTACAGCTTCTTCTGGTCGCCCGACAGCGCGAGGCCGGTCGGGCCGACCAGGAACACGCCCTTGTCGGCCTGCGCGCCGAGGCCGCTCGCGACGACCGTTTCCTGTTTGATCACGGGCGGCTTGCCGGCCGGCACGTCGAGGTCGAGACGCAGTACCGTCGCCTGCTTGTAGACGGGCGGATTGCCGTCCGCGCCGCCGACGCCGAAGCCGGCCATGCTGACGAACAGCGTCGCGCTGTCGCCGCGGTCGACCACGGCCATGTTGCCCCACGGGTCGTTGATGTTGGGCGTCGACCACGTCGACGCGATCTTGCCTTGCGGATCGAGCACGATCAGGCAGCCGGCGCCCTTGGTGTTGGTCGTGCCGTCGTTGCTCGGCGTGCTGCCGACGATCACCCAGCCCGACTTGAGCATCGTCATCGCCGTCGACAGGCCGACGCCCCCGGGGCACGCCTTCAGGTCGCGCGGGATCGACGCGAACAGGCTCAGCTGCTTCGTCGACGGGCGGTAGTTGACGATCGTGCTGCCGGTGCCTTGCAGGTTCGCCGAGTTGTTGAAGTTGTCGACGAGCACGTCGCCCGCCTGGATCGTGCCGGCCGACACCGGCGCGACCGCGATCGCGTAGGGGTTCTGGTCGCCGTTGTCCGGCACCGTGTTGACGAGCGTGGTGTGGCGATGCACGGTCTCGAGGAAACCTTGCGGCTCGGCGAGTGCGCCGGCGGCGGCCGTCAGCGCGGCGGCGGCCAGTGCGCCCGTCGCGAGGCGGCGAAGCGGGGCGGATCGAATCATGTGAATCTCCTGGGGGGCGCGCCGTCCGGGCGGCGCGCGAAAATGGTCAGCGTGGGCGCGTCACGCTCAGAACGTGATCGTCGTACGCGCGCCGATCACGAATGTGTTGCGCAGCGGCTGGGTCGCGTCGCTCGGGTTCTGGCCGGCGCCGGCATTGAACGTGTACTGCGCGTCGGCCTGGACGATCCACCACGGGTTGACCTGGTACTGGTAGGTCGCTTCGAGCGTCGTCTCGCGGGTGCGCACGCCGTACGGGCCGGTCGCGAACGTTCGCGCGGTCTGGTCGAGGTCGGTCACGTGGTTGCCGACCTGGATGTACGTGACGCCGAGGCCGACGCTGTCGTTGTCGCGGCCTTCGAACGGCGCCTTCAGCACGATCCCCGCGTTGGCCGAGAAACTCACCAGGTTGCGGTCACCCGGCGCGCCCATCACGCGCGCGAACACGCCGAGGCTGCGCGGGCCGGTCGGGTCGGGGCGCCAGATCATCTGGTCGGCCACCGCGTAGAAGCTGTAGTTGCCGTGACGCTGCTGCGCAGTGCCGTTCGACGCCGGGTCCGCGAGCGACAGCCCGTCGGTGCCGACGTTCTGGTCCGCGAAGCGGCCGTTGTGATACCAGACGCCGATCTTGTAGGTGCCCGGCAGCCCGTTCGAGCGGCCGGTGTCCATTTCGCCGTCGGACGGCTGGTTCAGCGCGTACTGCAGTTCGCCGATATAGAGCGCGCCGTTGTGCAGGTTGAAGTTGGTGCCGCTCAGGTTATTCGGGTTGTTGCCGAGCGGATCGCCGTCGAACACGCCTGCGAGCGCGGTGAGCTTCGGCGTGATCTGCGCGCGTACGCGCACGCCGAGACCCGCGAGCGGATAGGCGGGGCCGCCGTTGGGCAGGTCGTACGACGGCAGCGCGGGCCAGCCGAACATCGTGTTGACGAACGTGTTCGCATACGTGCTGACCATGAATTCCTGGTCCAGGCTCTGCTGGCCGATCTTCACGTCGACGCGCTTGTCCATGAACGACTGCTGGTACCACAGCTCCCACAGGCGCGTCGTGCCCTGCGCCTCGATGCCGCTCGCAGTGTTGAGCGTGCCGAGATTGCGCGTACTCAGGTTGGTGCCGTGGATCTGCAGCGCGCTGACGTTGAACGTGCCGCCGGGCAGGCCGATCGCCTTCTGCGTGTCGACCGTCAAAGTGGCCGTCGTCAGCCCGTCGTAGGCGCCGCCGCGGTTCAGGCCGCCGCGCACGTTCGCGAGGTATTCGCTGGTTTCGGTGATCAGCAGCGTCGCGCCATACTTGCCGAGCCACGGGCGGATGCCGCCCATGTCGCCGAGCAGGTTCTGGCGCGTCCAGATGCCGGTCCACATGTTGGTCGGCTTCGCCTGGATCGCCAGGTCGGCTTCGGGGGCTTCGGGCTGTGCGTCGACCGGCACGGCGGCAAAAGCCGCCCCGCTCGCGAACGATGCGCACGCGAGGATGGCCGCACACGCGGCGGGGCGCATCCGGGCCCGGATGTTGTCTCCCTGGAACGACGCAAACTTCATATCAAATCCCTGGTTCTATTTAGTCTGGAGTCCTGCTTGTCGGTCGCTGTCCGGACACTCGGCACTGATTGGCCGGAGCATGAAGATGAACGCAACGCGGCGCATCGTAGGAGTGTCAAATGCGAAAGTCAATGTAAACAAGAATGATTCGCATCTAAATTACTGGATGTAATCCACGTCCTTACGGATGGGGTCCGACAGGTGTTTAGTACTCGGGTAAACCGTAAATATCGGTGTAATGAAAATGAATGGCTCGATGCGGATCGATGGGTCCGGGGGGGCGGGGCGCAGGAGGCACCCGGCGGGCGTCGGAT
>NZ_SCNZ01000074.1:0-28353 GCF_005502655.1 Burkholderia sp. 4NA327C6
TAGCGAGTCGGTCCCACCCCTTCCCATCCCGAACAGGACCGTGAAACGACTCTACGCCGATGATAGTGCGGATTCCCGTGTGAAAGTAGGTAATCGTCAGGCTCCCTAAGCCAGAAACCCCCGCCCGAAAGGCGGGGGTTTTTGCATTGGCGCGGCGGAAATGCACATGGGATCAGGACGGGCGGCCGGCTTGATACAGCTCCGCGGCACTCCTACCTCCAGGCACGTTTCGCCGCACCGCACGTCAATCTGGCGAGACTGAGGCGTGGAATGCGTCGATCCAGGCCTTCAATGTTCTCGGCCATTGGCTGCGCCGCACGTCAACCTGGCTGGAATCGGAGCGTCGAATGCGGCGACTCAGGTCACCGCTGTTCTCGAGCGATCTGCAGCGCTGCGCTAATGAGATCTCCCAACGCTCTCCCTGTACCACACATCAATCGGCCCCCAGTAGTCCACATCAGACGTCGATTCAATTAGACGTCGATTTATCCGGAATGGCAGCGGAATGGCTGATGATGTGCGACGTTTGTCGAAAATGACTGGCGATTGATGTGTCCGGGCAAATGGCATCTTGAACCATCTACCGGTCCTTCGACACGATACATCGACGTAATCGTCGGCGCACACAACGAACTCAGCGCCAAATCGTCATAAAAATCTATGCGCATAAAGTCCATTCGAGCGACAGGCCCGGCAGAGCGGAGAGCGCGCCCTTCGGGGTAATATCGCCTTTCGTCCCGATTCCCGGCGTTTCCAGGCAACCGCCGGCGGTCGGTGTCCTCCGTATTCCGTCTCCCGCACCGTTCATGACTGACAGCCCTGCCCAAGGTGGTCGGACGACCGACTTCTTGCCGTATCTCGTCGCCGCAACGTTCTTCATGGAGTACCTCGACACGACGGTGATCGCGACCGCGCTGCCGCAAATGGCGCGCTCGTTCGGCGTCGGGCCGAACGCGCTGAGCCTCGGAATGACGGCCTACATGCTGGCGCTTGCCGTATTCATCCCGATCAGCGGCTGGATCGCGGACCGCTATGGCTCGCGCACGGTGTTCGCCAGCGCGATCGTCGTCTTTACCGGTGCGTCGGTGCTGTGCGGGTTGTCCGAGGGTGTCGTGACATTCACCGCTGCGCGCCTGCTGCAAGGCGTCGGCGGGGCGATGATGGTGCCGGTCGGGCGGATGATCGTCGTTCGCAGCACCGAGAAGGCAAAGCTGATGCGCGCGATCGCGACGATCACGTGGCCAGGCATCGTCGCCCCTGTCGTCGGGCCGCCGATCGGCGGCTTCATCACGACCTATGCGTCGTGGCGATGGATCTTCCTGCTGAACGTCCCGTTCGGGATTGCGGCACTGGTCTGCACCTGGCTGATTGTCCGGAACACGCGAGCAGACGAGCAACGGCCACTCGACTGGGTTGGTTTCGTGCTCGCCGGGGGCGCGCTGACCTGTCTGCTGATCGGCACCGAAGCGGCCGGCCAGCAGGACGTTCACTTTACGCGTGCGGCAGTCCTGGTGGGCGCAAGCGTGCTGTTCGGCATTGCCGCATGGTGGCATGCGCAACGTTGCACGCATCCGTTGCTCGACTTCACGACATTGAAGGTGCCGACCTTCTCGGTGACGGTGATCACCGGGTCGATCACGCGGATGGCCATCAATGCCGTGCCGTACCTGCTGCCGCTGTTGTTCCAGATCGGCTTCGGGTTGTCGCCATTCCAGTCCGGCCTGCTGCTGCTCGCAAGCGCGCTCGGCAATCTCGGGATGAAGGCGGGAACGTCGTGGATTCTCGATCGCTTTGGCTTCCGGCGCGTTGCACTCGTCGACGTGACGATAGTCGGCCTGTTCACGATCGCATGCGGCTGGCTGACTGCATCGACGCCACTGGCGATCACGCTAGTCGTCGTATTCGTCTACGGACTGACGCGGTCGATGCAGTTCACGACGCTCGCGACGCTGGCCTATGCGGATATCCCGGCCCGGCAGACAAGCGCGGCGAGCACGCTGTGGAGCGCGGCTCAGCAGATGACGATCGGGATGGGCATCGCGTTCGGTGCGTTGTCGCTTCGACTCGCGGCGCTGGTGCGGGGCGATGCGGCCGGCGTGCACTACGTGCTTGACGACTTCCGCTGGGCGTTCGTCGCGGCGGGCGTGCTCGCGTTGCTGACGTTGCCGGGCTACGCCCGGCTCGCTTCCGATGCAGGCGACCGGCTGCGGGCGAATGTGGCGCGTGGGTAGGCCGCGCTTTCTGTCGACTGTGTGCTGCGACAGATGATTGTCGGAGCGCTCCGTCGCTCACTTTGAACGTGGGTCCGACGTGTAGCGACAGTTCGACGGGAAGCGGAAACGGTCATCTGCCACGGTGGACGAGTGAACTGATTGCGCGGTGATTCCCGCTTGCCAGGAACCCCGATCGATCACGCGCGATTGGCACGTCGGATGCGCGATATTTCCGCGCGAGTCCGCCGGTGTGATGAATGGCGCGACAACGTCGTGCTCGCCCCGGTCGCCGTTACAGCGCGTCATGGAAGATGATGCCGACCGTGTGGCGGTGGCCGCTCCGGATCCGGCTGACGCCGTGGCGCAGGTTGACGCGATAGACGCCGCGCGTTCCCTGCATGGGCCGGCCGTGCACGGCGAAGATGACGGCGTCGCCTTGTGTCAGCGGCACCACTTCCGCGCGCGACTGCATGCGCGGTCGCTGTTCCGTCAGAACGAATTCGCCACCGGTGAAATCACGGCCCGGCGCCGACAACAGGATCGCGACCTGGAGCGGAAACACGTGCTCGCCATACAGGTCCTGATGAAGGCAGTTGTAGTCGTCGGCGCCGTATTGCAGGATCAGCGGCGTCGGTCGCGTTTGTCCTGCTGCATGGCAGCGATCGAGGAAGGCCGCGTGGTCTGCCGGATAGCGGACGTCGATCCCGAGGGCCTTGTTCCAGCGATTCGCGATTGGCGCGAGATGCGGATAGATCGTCGCACGCAGCTCGGCGATGGTCGCGGGGAGCGGATACGCGAAATACTTGTATTCGCCGCGACCAAATCCGTGCCGCGCCATCACGACGCGCGAGCGATAGAGCGCATCGTGAGGATAGAGCGACGCGAGCGCCGCGCATTCGCTTGCCGAGATCAGGCCCGGCACGCGCGCGCATCCGTAGCGATCGAGATCGGCATCGACGGTCGTCCAGTCGATCGCGTCGACGCGTTGCGCGATTTCCAGCGATTCGACGGCAGGTTGCAGGTCGGCAATGTTCACGGGCATTCCTCGGTTCGTCGGCAATGTGGCGCCATATAGTCGTGCGGATGCGTTGGCCACGTTGTCCGCACGATGGAGCCTATGACAAATGTTGATGAGCCCAGTCTATGGGTGTACTTGTGCCGGCGCGTTCCAGATCTTGCGCTTCAATTCGGGAAACGAGGAAGGTGAGCGCTCGCGACGGCATGGACGCACCGGATGCGTCGACGCGGCCAATGGGAAAGGCGGAAAGGCGGAAAGGCGGAAAGGCGGAAAGGCGGAAAGGCGGAAAGGCGCAGAGGCGCAGAGGCGCAGAGGCGAGGGATGAACCTTCCGCAAGCAGGTAGCCGGCTCCTGCCAGCCACCCGCCGCATCACCGCTTACGCCACCGACCGGAACAACCAATAGAGCCCGCCGGCAAGCACGATCGACGCCGGCAGCGTGAGCACCCACGCCAGCACGAGGCTGCGCACCGTGCCCCACTGCAAGCCTGATCCGTTCGCCGCCATCGTGCCGGCGACGCCCGACGACAACACGTGCGTCGTCGACACCGGCAACCCGTACACGTCGGCCGCGCCGATCGTGAGCATCGCGACGAGTTCGGCCGATGCGCCTTGTCCGTACGTCAGATGCTGCTTGCCGATTTTCTCGCCGACGGTCACGACGATCCGCTTCCAGCCCACCATCGTGCCGAGGCCCAGTGCGATCGCGACCGCAACCTTCACCCACGTCGGAATGAACTTGGTCGCGTGGTCGAGCTGCTTGCGATAGTTGTCTATCGCGAGCTTGTCGTCGGCGGCGAACGCGGGCTGACCGGACTTCTCGATCAGGCGGATTGCTTCGGATACCAGATACATCGTATTGCGCACGTTGTCGACGTCGCGTTGCGGCACGGCCGCCATCGAGCCCGATGCACCGACCGCGGTCGCGAGCGACGTGGACAACTGCTGAACGGCGGGGATCACGGCCGGCGTCAGTTCGCGATGCTGTACGTAAAGCTCGACGTCGGCACGCGGGTTCGCGGACGGTGCAACGCCGTTCGTGTACTTCCCGAACGTCGCGGCTGCCTGGTTCGCGACCGCCACGAAGGTCTGTGTCTCGGCCGGCGTGACGGCCTTGTTCAGCGCATACGCGGTCGGCACCGTGCCGATCAGGATCAGCATGATGAGCCCCATCCCTTTCTGGCCGTCGTTCGAGCCGTGCGCGAACGACACGCCCGTGCAGGTCAGGATCAGCAGGCAACGAATCCAGAACGGCGGCGGCTGGTCCTTCGGCGGCTCCTGGTACAGCTCCGGAATCCGCACGAGCGTTTTCAGCACGAGCAGCAGCAGCGCCGCGCACAGGAAGCCGACGAGCGGCGAGAGCAGCAGCGACTTGCCGACGCCGAGCGCCTGGCCCCAGTCGACGCCGCTCGTGCCGGACGGCCCGTGCATCAGCTGGTTCATCAGCCCGACGCCGATGATCGATCCGATCAGCGTATGCGAGCTCGACGACGGCAACCCGAAATACCAGGTCGCGAGATTCCATACGATCGCGGCGATCAGCAGCGCGAACACCATTGCGAAGCCCGCACCGCTGCCGACCTGCAGGATCAGCTCGACCGGCAGCAGTTGCAGGATGCCGAACGCGACGGCGCCGCTCGAGATCATCACGCCGAGGAAATTCCACATGCCCGACCAGATCACCGCGACGTTCGGCGTCAGCGAGTGCGTATAGATCACGGTCGCTACCGCATTCGCGGTGTCGTGGAAACCGTTGACGAATTCGAAGCCGAGCGCGATCAGCAGCGCGGCGCCGAGCATCAGGTACGGGAACAGCGATCCTTCGCGCATCGGCGACAGATCGTCGACCAGGTGCGTGGCGATATAGACCGCACCGATCGCGAGCACCAGCAGGAAGACGACGTAGCCGAGCTGTTTGGTGCGCTCGACGGAACCCGAATTGTTCGGGGCAGACGAAGCAGGTTGATTCATGACGGTATCTCGTAAGGGAACCGCGACCGATCCTAGCTTTGGCTAGCAGTCAGTTTGATGACAGCAGGGAGAACGAACGGAATGTCTTGCCGCGATGCAAGGTGAACGTCGCCAGGCAATGGTGATACGACGCGTCGCGTCGGCTCGTGTCGTGGTCGATATCGCAAACGCGACACGGCAGGCGGTTACGTCGCCGTGTCGCGCCGATCGTCGCGCTCGTGATCGTGCCGAACATCAAGTACCCGGCCAATCCGCCGTCGGTCGGCGAGCCCGACACGATCGGCTATCGCACGGGGTTGTTCTTCCTGATGATCGCGATCCCGTCGCGACGATGGTGTTCTCGGTCAGCGTGCGCCGCCATCTGCTGGCGAATCTCGGGCAGTGGAGCGCGTCGATCGTCGCCGGGCTCGGGTTCGTCGCGATCATCGTGGCCGTGCAGATCGGGCTGCCGTCGGTCAGCGAGTTGCCGGCCGGTTTCCCGGCGGCCTTGCCGTGGAAGTTCCGCGCCGCGGCCATCGGCATGCAGGTGATCATGTGGACGACGATCGGCCTGTTGTTCGGCGCATGGGTCGAGCGCGGCGAACGCGTCGGCATGCGCGCCGCCTGACGCACAGCGCAACGGAGCGCGCCTAGCGCAGCATGCGTGGCGCGCTCCACGTCGATTCGCGCGCCAGCGCGACGAACGCGGCCAGATAGTCGACCGACGCATCCGCGTCGCGGATGCCGAGGAAGATCTGCTTCGCGATTCCCTTCTTGCCCAGCTTGACCGGCACGACCGGCATCCGGTCCGCGTATTCGTCGGCAAGCCATCTCGGCAGCGCGGCCACGCCGCGCCCGCTCGCGACCATCTGCAGCATGATGTCGGTCGTTTCGATCGACTTGTGCCGCCTCGGCACGATGCCGGCCGGCGTCAGGAACTGGTTGTAGATGTCGAGCCGGTCGGTTTCGACCGGGTAGGTGATCAGGATCTCGTCGGTCAGCTGCTCGGGCGTTACATAGTCGGCGTTCGCGAACCGGTGTGAATCGGCGACCACCAGCACCTGCTCGTAGTCGAACACGGGATCGAAGCGCAGGCCCGGCTTGTTCAGCGGATCGGGCGTCACGAGCACGTCGATGTCGTAGCCGAACAGCGCGCCGATGCCGCCGAACTGGAAGCGCTGCTTCACGTCGACGTCGACGTCGGGCCAGCGCGACAGGTACGGCGACACGACCTTCAGCAGCCACTGGTAGCACGGGTGGCACTCCATCCCGATGCGCAGCGTGCCGCGCTCGCCCTTTGCGTACTGCTTCATCCGCTCCTCGGCGAGCTCGAACTGCGGCAGCAGCCGATGCGCCAGCTTCAGCAGATACTGCCCGCCCTGCGTGAGCCGCAGGCCGCGACCCTCCCGATCCCAGATCGGTGTGCCGAGCTGCTGCTCGATTTTCCGGACGGTATGGCTGAGCGCCGATTGCGTGAGGTGCAGCGCATTGGCGGCCGCGGTCAGCGAGCCCTGGCGCTCGACCTCACGAATGACGACGAGATGGAATCGTTCCAGCATGGGTATCGCTCGCGCAATAGATACATGAACAGTTTTAATGGATGAATGAAATAATGCCATTTTATTTCATGTGTTGAAATCCCTATCATGGCTGCCGGACATTCAATTTCCCTTCTGGACGGCAGCTCATGGTCACGACACACAACCTCGGTTTTCCGCGCATCGGCGCGAAGCGCGAACTCAAGTTCGGTCTCGAACGCTACTGGAAAGGTGAATCGTCGCGCGACGAGCTGAAGGCGCTTGGCGCCGAGTTGCGCCAGCGTCACTGGAACGATCAGCGCGGCCTGGACCTGGCGCCGATCGGCGACTTCGCGTTCTACGATCAGGTGCTGGACATGAGCTTCACGCTCGGCAACCTGCCGAAGCGCGTGCAGGGTTTCCACGGCGACGTGCTCGACAACTATTTCCGTGTCGCGCGCGGCCGTTCGGCGCAGTCGGCGGACGCGCATGCCGCGTGCTGCGGCGGCGTCGCGGCTGGTGAAATGACGAAGTGGTTCGATACGAACTACCACTACATCGTGCCGGAATTCCACGCGGACACGAACTTCTCGCTCGATCCGTCGCGTCTGCTCCAGCAACTGGCGGAAGCGCAGGCGCAGGGCGTGGCCGCGAAGCCGGTGATCCTCGGCCCCGTCACGTATCTGTGGCTCGGCAAGGCGAAGGACGATTCCGACCGCCTCGCGCTGCTGCCGAAGCTGCTGCCGGTGTACGGCGCGCTGCTCGACACGCTGACCGCGCAGGGCGTCGAATGGGTGCAGATCGACGAGCCGATCCTCGTCACCGAACTCGACGCCGAGTGGCAACAAGCCTTCGAGACCGCGTACGCCGCGCTCGAAACGCGTCGCATCAAGGTGCTGCTCGCGACGTACTTCGGCCAACTGCAGGGCAATCTGGCGCTCGCGAGTTCGCTGTCGGTCGACGGCCTGCATGTCGATGCGATCAACGCACGCGACGAAGTCGCCGCGCTGGTGCGTGAACTGCCGGCCTCGCGCGTGCTGTCGGTGGGCGCGATCAACGGCCGCAACATCTGGAAGACCGACCTGAACGCGACGCTCGACTGGCTCGAGCCGCTCGCGAAGCAACTGGGCGATCGCCTGTGGCTTGCGCCGTCGTGCTCGCTGCTGCACGTGCCGGTCGATCTCGCGAGCGAGGAGAAGCTCGATGCGGAAATCCGTTTATGGCTCGCGTTCGCGCTGCAGAAGCTCGACGAGCTGAAGGTACTCGCGACCGCACTGAACGAAGGCCGCGACAAGGTGGCCGATGCGCTGGCCGCGAACGCCGCCGCGATTCATTCGCGTCGCCATTCGCCGCGCGTGAACAACCCGGCGGTGAAGGCCGCGATCGCCCGGATCGATGCGCAGCTCGGCAACCGCGTGAGCCCCTATACGCAGCGCGCGCCGAAGCAGTCGGCACGCCTGAACCTGCCGGCGTTCCCGACGACGACGATCGGCTCGTTCCCGCAGACCGGCGAAATCCGCCAGGCCCGCAGCCAGTTCAAGGCCGGCGCGCTGGATGAAGCCGGCTACCGCGCGGCGATGCGCGCCGAGATCGAGCGCAGCGTCCGCGAGCAGGAATCGCTCGAACTCGACGTGCTCGTGCACGGCGAAGCCGAGCGCAACGACATGGTCGAATACTTCGGCGAGCAGCTTGACGGCTACGCGTTCAGCCAGTTCGGCTGGGTGCAGTCGTACGGTTCGCGCTGCGTGAAGCCGCCGATCCTGTTCGGCGACATCAGCCGCCCGAAGGCGATGACGGTCGAGTGGATCACGTACGCGCAGTCGCTGACGAACAAGCCGATGAAGGGCATGCTGACCGGCCCGGTGACGATCCTGAACTGGTCGTTCGTGCGCGACGACCAGCCGCGCTCGGTGTCGTGCTACCAGCTTGCGCTGGCGATCCGTGAAGAAGTGCTCGATCTCGAGAAGGCCGGCGTGCGCGTGATCCAGATCGACGAGGCGGCGCTGCGCGAAGGGCTGCCGCTGCGCCGCGCGCAGTGGGACGCGTACCTGAAGTGGGCGGTCGAATCGTTCCGCATCACCGCGAACGGTGTACAGGACGATACGCAGATCCACACGCACATGTGCTATTCGGAGTTCAACGACATCATCGCGTCGATCGCCGACATGGACGCAGACGTGATCACGATCGAGACGTCGCGCTCGGACATGGAGCTGCTCGATGCGTTCGACGACTTCAAGTATCCGAACGAAATCGGGCCGGGCGTGTACGACATTCATTCGCCGAACATCCCGACGCAGGAGCACATCGTCGGCCTGATGAAGAAGGCGGCTGAGCGGATTCCGGCGGAACGCCTGTGGGTGAACCCGGACTGCGGCCTGAAGACGCGCCAGTGGGCGGAAGTGATTCCGGCGCTGACGAACATGGTCGCCGCCGCGAAGACGCTGCGCAACGCAGTGCAGTAACGCGCGAAGGTCGCGTGCCGGCCGCCGCGATCGATGATCGGGCGCGGCGGCCGGCGGCGCGACTCATTCCGTGACGGGCTGGCCCGGTGTCACGGGCAATATGCGGTCACGCGCGCTCGTGTTCGAGCGGCTCCGCGAGCGTTTCGGGTGATGGCGTCTCGGCAATGATGCGGCGTTCGCGTGCGAGGTCGAGCGACCTCGACAGCAGCCAGTACGCAGCCCCCGCGACCACCAGGCCGACGAGCCACGCGATATCCACGCCGCCGAGCATTCGAGCGAACGGCCCGACGAAAATCTCGCGGTTCGCCTCGGCGTCGAAGATGTAGAAGAACGGCACCATCGCCGCGAAGCCGACGAGGTAGGCGACGATGCCGCGCGATTGCCACGCGCCGTAGAGCCCGTTCGGCGTGAAGAAGTGCGCGATCGCATAGTGCCCGCGGCGTACGAAGAAATAGTCGACGAGATTCACGGCGGTCCACGGCACGAGGAAGTAGAGCATCAGCGTCAGGAACGTCTGCAGCAGCGCGATGCCGTTGCCGCGGATCGCGAATACGCAGGCCAGCACGAACGTGCTGATCGCGATGATCGATGCAACGCGCGCGCGGCGCGTCGGCCGGATCGGCACGATCGAATCGGCGGCGGTCAGCACGGTCAGCATCGCGCTGTACGCGTTGAGCGCGATGATCGGCAGGAAGCCGACCAGCGACACGATCGCGATCAGCTTGCCGAGGCCCGGCACGAGTGACGTGCCGACGTCGTTCATCGCGACCAGCGCATCGGCCGCATGCAGCTTCTGCGCGAGCCACGCGCCGAGGCCGATCATCCAGGTGCCCGACAGCGACGCGCCGGCGAAGATCACTGCGATCAGCTTTGCACGGCTCGTGTTTTTCGGCAGATAACGCGAATAGTCCGACACATACGGCGCATACGAAATGTTGTAGCTCGCGGCGATCGCGAATTGCGTTGCGAACGCGATCCAGTTGAAGCCCGGAGCGGCAACCGGTGCAATGGTGGCAGGGGGCGGCGTCGCATGACCGAACGCGAGTGCGAGTGTCACGAGTGCATAGAGCGGCAGTGTCGCGATCAGCGCCCACGTGAAAGTCCGATGCATCAGGTCATGGCCGTAGATGGCGAGCAGCGCGCCCGTCGTCACGGCGGCGACGGCGACGAAGCCGCCGTCGATCCCGAATACGTTGTGCACGCCGTCGACCATCAACGACACGTTGACGACATTGAAGCCGACGAATACGAATAGCGTTGCGAGCAGCGCGACGATCACGCCGCGATAGCCGAACTGCGCGCGCGACTGGATCATCTGCGGCAGCCCCATCTCGGGCCCCTGCGAGCCGTGGAATGCCATGAAGATCGTGCCGAACATGATCCCGAGCGCGCCTGCGAGTGTCGTCCAGCCGGCGGACAGGCCCATGCCGGGCCCGACGAAGCCGATCGAGATCGTGAAGAAATGGAAGTTGCCGAGGAACCAGAACGGCCCCTGGCTCGCGAGTTTCGCGTGGCGCTCGTGTTCGGGAATGTAGTCGATCGAGTGGTGCTCGATCGCGAGGCCAGCCGATTCGGTGCGGCCGAGATCGAGGGTGTCCGGGCGGGTCATGAAGGCTTGTCTCCTTGGTCGTGCGCGGTACGGCAGTGCGACCGCGTGCGCCCGCCTGCCGCGACGCCTTCGTGGCAAGCGATGATTGGATTGGAACGGGAGGCGGTGCGACGCACCGCCGGGGCGTGCAATGAAAAACGGGCAGGCGAGGTGCCTGCCCGTTGCGGGACGTTACGCGGTGCGTACGCCGCGCGGCAGTGTTTCTTCCGTCCGGTTCGCGGACCCCGCATCGTCGATGCTGACGCGGCGCGAGATCAGCCACACGCACAACGACGACAGGATCGCGGCGCTCGTGTACTGGAGCGCGAGCGGCCACCATTGCGGTGCTGTGTTCTGCGCGATGATGGTCGCGACGAGCGGCGTGAGGCCGCCGGCGAGCGCGCCGCACACCTGATACGCAATCGAAATCGCGGTATAGCGGATGCGCGCGACGAAGATGCCGCTGACGAAGCCCGCGACCACCGAGTAGTAACCCGATTCCGCGAGCGTCGCGAGGCCGACGCCGACCGTGATCGACAGCGGCGAGCCCATGTGAACGAGCGGCAGCATGACGAACGGGACGATCGCGGCCCAAGCGCCGGTGATCAGCAGCACGCGCGTGGTGCCGAAGCGCTGCGCGAGGAACGCGGCCGCGAGCTGCACGACGAACTGCAGCACGGCGACGATCGTCATGCAATGCAGCACCATCGACCGGTCGAGCGACAGGAACTGCGTCGCGTAGCTGATCATGAAGATGTTGCTGAAATACACGCCGGCGATGCCGTACACGTTCGCACCGATCGCGAGCAGCAGCAGCGGCCAGTACTTGAGCGCTTCGCGCAGCGGTTTTTGCGCGATGTTGCCGCTCTTCTTGACTTCCTCGAACTCGGGCGATTCCGACACGCTCGCGCGGATCACGAAGCCGACGATCAGCAGTACGGAACTTGCCAGGAACGGCACGCGCCAGCCCCAGCTCATCATGTCGTCCTTCGACAGCGTGCTGATCGCACCGAATGCGAGCATCGACAGGATCAGGCCGCTCGCGCTGCCGAGCTGCGCGAACGACGCGAAGAACGTGCGCTTGCCTTCCGGCGCGTGCTCGCCGGCGAGCAGCACCGCGCCGCCCCATTCGCCGCCGACCGCGATGCCTTGCAGCACACGCATCAGCACGAGCAGGATCGGTGCGATCACGCCGGCTTGCGCATGAGTCGGCAGCAGGCCGATCGCGACGGTCGACACGGCCATCAGCATCAGCGTCGCGAGCAGCGAGCGCTTGCGGCCGAAGCGGTCGCCGAGGTAGCCGAACATCACGCCGCCGAGCGGCCGCGCGAAGAAGCCGACCGCGAACGAGCCGAACGACGCGAGCAGGCTGATGAAGCGGTTTTCGCCGGGGAAGAACAACGGCCCGAACACGATGGCGGCGGCGGTCGCGTAGCTATAGAAGTCGTACCACTCGATCGTGGTGCCGACGAACGACGCGAGCGCCGCCCGCTTGGGTTGCTTGACGGAAGTCCCCATCTTGATTTGTGCTCCTCTGAATGCCCTGATTTGGAATAGGTGTCGGCGCGGGGATCAGTCGCGGTATGCGACGCCCGGCAGCACGCACAGCAGCTCGTACGCGAGGTTCGCGCCGAGCAGCGCAGTGGTGCCGAACGGGTCGTACGGCGGCGCGACTTCGACGAGATCGCAACCGACGATGTTCAACCCCTTCGCGCCGCGGATGATCTC
This sequence comes from Burkholderia sp. 4NA327C6, assembly GCF_005502655.1. Taxonomy (NCBI): domain Bacteria; kingdom Pseudomonadati; phylum Pseudomonadota; class Betaproteobacteria; order Burkholderiales; family Burkholderiaceae; genus Burkholderia; species Burkholderia sp. 4NA327C6. The sequence goes on from NZ_SCNZ01000074.1 coordinate 12,479, forward strand.
GAGCGCCTGCGGCACCGTGAGGCCCGCGATTTCCGGCGTGCCGGTGCCCGGTGCGTAGGCCGGATCGATGCCGTCGATGTCGAACGTGATGTAGACGGGCGTGTCGCCGATGCGCGCGCGCACTTCTTCCATCAGCGGCGCGAGCGACTTGTTCCAGCATTCCTCGGCCTGGACGACGCGGAAGCCCTGCTCGCGGCACCAGTCGAAATCCTCGGCGGCGTAACCCGTGCCGCGCAGGCCGATCTGCGTGACCTTGTCGCCGTGCAGCAGGCCTTCCTCGACCGCGCGGCGGAACGGCGTGCCGTGCGCGATCTTTTCTCCCATCATCGTGTCGTTCACGTCGGCGTGTGCATCGACGTGGATCAATGCAACCTTGCCGTGCTTGCGGTGGATCGCGCGCAGGATCGGCAGCGCGATCGTATGGTCGCCGCCGAGCGTGATCGGCTTGCAGTCGTGCTCGAGGATCGCGTCGTACGCGGCTTCGATGCGTGCGATGGAATCGTGCAGGTTGTACGGATTGATCGCGACGTCACCGATGTCGGCGATCTGCAGCGAGTCGAACGGTGCCGCGCGCGTGGCCATGTTGTACGGGCGCAGCAGCACGGATTCGGTTCGGATCTGGCGCGGGCCGAAGCGCGCGCCGGTGCGGTTGGAGGTGCCGAGATCGAACGGCACGCCGACGAAACAGGCGTCGAGGCCTTCGGCGCTCGCCACGTGCGGCAGGCGCATCATCGTCGCGATGCCGCCGCAGCGCGGCATTTCATTGCCGCCGAGCGGCTGGAAATGGGTGTGGTCGTTCATGGGCTGTCTCTTCCGATGTGGGGTGCCGTATCATGCGACGCGGCTTGGCGCACAGTTTTACGCGCTCCGCCGGGAAAGAAGAATGCGAAGATATCGACGTAAACATCGATTTTCATCGATGTATGGAAGGGGATGAGCGTGCTGGGGAATCTGTCGACCCTCGATCTGCGGTTGATCCGCGTATTTCTCGCGGTCACGGAAGCGGGCGGCGTATCGGCCGCGCAGGCGGTGCTGAACGTCGGGCAATCGACGATCAGCGCGCAGCTGTCGTCGCTCGAGACGCGGCTCGGCTACCGGCTCTGCGAGCGCGGCCGCAGCGGTTTCCGGCTCACGCCGAAGGGCGAGCGGTTTCACGCAATGAGCCGCAAGCTGCTCGCCGCGCTTGATGAATTCGGGATGGCCGCGCGGCACATGGACCGCCAGTTGGTCGGCACGTTGCACATCGGCCTGATCGGCCATACGCCGGTGAGCCAGAACGCACGGATCGCCGAGGCGATCGCCGCGTTCCGCACCCGCGACGAGGCCGTGCGTTTCTCGATTTCCGTGCGCGCGCCGGGCGATCTAGAGGAAAAGCTGCTGAGCGACGAGATCCAGATCGCGGTCGGCTACTTCTGGCACCGGGTGCCGACGCTGCACTACACGCCGCTGTTCATCGAGCGCCAGGTGGCGTACTGCGGGCGCGGCCATCCGCTGTTCGACGGCGCCGGCGCGTTGACGCCGGCCGACGTCGCGGGCTTCGAATGGGCGTGGCGCTCGTATCCGCTGCCCGAAGCGCAGATGTCGACGACGCCCGACCGCGTGACCGCGACCGCCGACAACATGGAGGCCGTTGCGCTGCTGATCCTGTCCGGCCACCACCTCGGCTATCTGCCGCAGCACTTCGCGGCACCGTACGTCGCGCAAGGGCTGCTCACGCCGCTCAATCCGGAGCAGCTGCGCTACGACGTGACGTTCCACATGGTCGTCGCGCGCAACGGGCGCGGCAATCCGCTCGTGGAAGCGTTTCTCGAGGATCTCGAACACGCGCACCAGCCGCCCGACATCGCGTAGGCCGCCGGCTTCAACAATGTGAACGAGTGTTTCGGCGGCGCGACCCGATCCGGCGCGGCCCACATCGATCGGCGTCGAAGTGACGAACCGGGCCACGCGTTCGGCTTGCGCGTGCCGTCCGCCCGCCGGCATCACGGCACCGGCAGCCCCGCGTCATGCTTGACCTCGCGCAGCGACAGCGCGGATTCGATCGACGTCACGCCCGGCAGCATCCGCAGCGACTCGCGCAGGAACGTGCCGTAGTCGTCGAGATCGCGCGCCACGACCTGCAGCAGATAGTCGGCCGTGCCCGCCACGTTGTGGCACGCGAGGATACGCTCGATGCCGAGCACCTCCCGCTCGAAGCGGTCGGCGGTCTTGCGATCGTGCGTCGCGAACCGCACGAGCACGAACGCGACGACACCGAAACCGAGCGCCTGGCGCGACAGCTGCGCGCGATAGCGCTCGATGTAGCCGTCGTTTTCGAGACGCTTCAGGCGCCGCGCGCACGGGGTCTCGGAGAGGCCCACGGAATCGGCGAGGCGCGCGATCGGCAGGCGGCCGTCGCGCTGCACCGCGGCAAGGATGGCGCGGTCGGTTTTGTCGAGTTCGGTCATGTTGGCGGAATCCTTTTGTGGATTCCGTGATTGTGGCGGATTCCCCTACGAATCGCCAATCCTGAACCCAAGATAGCCAATAATCCCTCGCACTCTGGCGGCAACATATCGCCGTAGGAGGAGAGGGGCAGACCATGATTTCCACGCATTTGCTGTTGATTTATCTCGCCGCGCTGGCGGCCATTTACGCGGTGCCGGGGCCGGACATGGCGCTGGTGCTGCAGACCAGCATCGGCCGCGGCGTGCGGCCGGGGATGGCGGCGGCCGCCGGCCTGTCGCTCGCGCGCACCGCGCACGTGACGCTGTCCGCCTGCGGCGTCGCGGCGCTGATCCGCAGCGCGCCGTGGCTGTATGAAGTGATCCGCTACGGCGGCGCGCTCTATCTCGCCTATGTCGCGATCCAGGTGTTCCGTTCGCCCGTGTTCGCGCTCGGCGACGGCGATGCGGCAGCGACGGCGGGCGAGTTGCGCCAGTCGTTCGTGAAAGGCCTGCTCACCAACCTGCTGAACCCGAAGGCGCTGCTGTTCTGCTCGGTGCTGCTGCCGCAGTTCGTGCGTCCCGAGGCCGGGCCGGTCGTGCTGCAGATGTTCTAGCTGGGCGCGCTGCTGGTGGCGGCCGGCGTGTGCTTCGACCTCGCGTGCGTGTTCGGTGCGTCGCGGATCGCCGCGTGGATGCGCGCGCACCCGCTCGCGCAGACGGTGCAGCGCTGGACGTTTTCCGCGGCGCTGATCGGCTTTGCGCTGCGCCTGTCGATGGACTGAGTGCCGATGCGGCGGCGCGCCGGCGCAGGTCGCGCGGCGCGGCGCCGCGCCCGAGGCGGGCCGCGCGCCACGCCGGCCCGCGCGTGCGCCCCATCGCAGAAGGGCGTGCGCGCAAATCGTCTGACTGTTCTAAACTCCCTGTTACTTCGCGCTGCGCGAACCCGACCGACCGAACGGAACCGTCTCCCGCCGGCCCTGTCCGATTTCCTGGCTGTTCCGTGCAACGCGGTACCAAGGAGGGTCTGAACATGGCAAGGCATCTTCACGCCGACCGTGAACCCCGAATCGTCGCCGAGTCCAAGTGCCTCGGCCCGTGCGATCCGGCAGAACGCATCCACGTCACGATCATGTTGCGGCGGCAGGAAGAAGGGCAACTCGATACGCTGCTTCACCAGCTCGCCACCGGCGACGCGCAAGCGAAACCGGTGTCGCGCGCAACTTTCGCGCAACGCTTTTCCGCCGATCCCGACGACATTCGCAAGGCCGAGGACTTCGCACGTCGTCACCAGCTGACGGTCGATCGCGTCGATCCCGTTGAAAGCGTCGTCGTGCTGTCCGGCACGATCCAGCAGTTCGAGGCGGCGTTCAGCGTCAAGCTCGAGCGCTTCGAGCACAAGTCGATCGGCCAGTATCGCGGCCGCTCCGGCCCGATCGCGCTGCCCGACGATCTCGGCGACGCCGTCACGGCCGTGCTCGGCCTCGACAGCCGTCCGCAGGCGCGGCCGCACTTCCGGTTGCGACCGCCGTTCAAGCCCGCGCGCGGCGGCGCGGCGGGCGTCACGTTCACCCCGATCCAGCTGGCATCGCTGTACGGCTTCCCGGCCGGCGACGGCGCCGGGCAATGCATCGCGATCATCGAGCTCGGCGGCGGCTACCGCGCGGCCGACATCCAGCAGTATTTCCGCGGGCTCGGCATCACGACGCCGCCGACGCTCGTCGACGTGAACGTCGGCACCGGCCGCAACACGCCGACCGGCGACCCGAGCGGCCCGGACGGCGAAGTCGCGCTCGACATCGAGATCGCCGGCGCGATCGCGCCCGCCGCGAAGATTGCCGTCTACTTCGCACCGAACAGCGACGCGGGCTTCATCCAGGCCGTCAACGCGGCCGTCAACGACACGACCAACGAGCCGTCCGTGATCTCGATCAGCTGGGGCGGCCCGGAGGCGATCTGGCAAGCGCAGTCCGCGCAGGCGTTCAACCGCGTGCTGCAGGCGGCGGCCGCGCAGGGCATCACGGTGTGCGCGGCATCGGGCGACAGCGGTTCGGGCGACGGGCTGCAGGACGGCGCCGATCACGTCGACTTCCCGGCATCGAGCCCGTACGTGCTCGGCTGCGGCGGCACGCAGCTCGACGCGCTGCCCGGGCAGGGCATCCGCAGCGAGGTCACGTGGAACGACGAGGCGGCCGGCGGCGGCGCGGGCGGGGGCGGCGTCAGCACGCTGTTCGACCTGCCGGCGTGGCAGCAGGGGCTGAAACTCACGCGCGCCGACGGCAGCAGCACACCGCTCGCGAAGCGCGGCGTGCCGGATGTGGCGGGCGATGCGTCGCCGCAGACGGGCTACGAAGTGTCGATCGCGGGCACGGCCACGGTGATGGGCGGCACGAGCGCAGTCGCGCCGCTGTGGGCCGCGCTGATTGCACGGATCAATGCGGCGTCGACTGCGGCGGCGGGCGGTGCGACTGCCGGCTGGATCAATCCGGTGCTCTACAAGAATCCGGGTGCGCTGCGCGACATCACGCAAGGGTCGAACGGTACGTACGCGGCCGCGCAGGGCTGGGATGCGTGCACGGGCCTCGGCAGCCCGAACGGCGCGCAGCTCGCCGCGATCCTGACGCGCAAGCCGTCGAGCTGACGGCCGCGGTACACGTCTTTCCGTATGGCGCGGGCTTCCTGCCCGCGCCTTGTTCTCACCTCCAGGAGCAGCACGATGGGCATCGATTCCGCATCTTCCGGCGGCGTGTATCCGCTGCATCACGGCGACCACAACTCGCATGGCGTGCCGCCGACCGTCAACCCGGTCGCGCTCAGTCATGGCCGCGACCAGCCGTTCTTCGATCCGGTCGCGTACGGCAACGGTCCCGACGACTCGGTGACCGACACGACCGAGGCGGCCGCGATCACGCATCACACGATCCTGATCGACGGGAAGCGCATCGCGTACACGGCGACGGCCGGCCACCTCGTGACGGTCGACCCGAGCAGTTCGCAGCCGGCCGCGAAGCTCTTCTACGTCGCATTCACGGCCGACGGCGCGAAGGAAGAAACGCGTCCCGTGACGTTCTTCTATAACGGCGGCCCGGGTTCGTCGTCGGTGTTCGTGCTGCTGGGGTCGTTCGCGCCGAAGCGCATCAAGACGTCGATGCCGGGGTTCACGCCGCCCGCGCCGTACCAGATCGAAGACAACCCGGACAGCATGATCGACCACAGCGACCTGGTGTTCATCAACCCGGTCGGCACCGGCTATTCGGCGGCGATCGCGCCGAACAAGAATCGCAACTTCTGGGGCGTCGACCAGGATGCGGATTCGCTGAAGCAGTTCATCAAGCGCTACCTGACGAAGAACAACCGCTGGAATTCGCCGAAATACCTGTTCGGCGAATCGTACGGCACCGCGCGCAGCTGCGTGCTCGCGTACAAGCTGCATGAGGACGGTGTCGACCTGAACGGCGTCACGCTGCAATCGTCGATCCTCGACTACCGGCAGGCCGGCAACCCGGTCGGCGCGCTGCCGACCGCGGCGGCCGATGCGTGGTATCACAAGAAACTTGGCGTCACGCCGGCGCCGACCGATCTCGGCGCGTTCGTCGAGGAAGTCGCGCAGTTCGCGCGCACCGACTACCTGACCGCATTGCGCAACGTGCCGCATGCCGACCCGGCCGCCGTGAAGAAGCTGTCGCAATACACGGGCATCGACGCGGCGACGCTGCAGACATGGGGGCTCGACATTGCGGGTTACAACGCGCGCGGCAATTCGCTGTTCCTGACGACGTTGCTGCAGGCACAGGGGCTGGCGCTCGGTTCGTACGACGGCCGCGTGACCGGGATCTCGTCGGGCATCGCCGGCAAGATCGACCCGAACTCCGGCGGCAACGATCCGACGATGACGGCCGTGACGGGCGTCTATACGGCGATGTGGAACAGCTATCTGAACGAGCAGTTGAAGTTCACGTCGAGTTCCGCGTTCACCGACCTGAACGACCAGGCGTTCCAGAACTGGGATTTCCACCACGTCGACCCGACCGGCGCGCAGCAGGGCATCGACGCGCAGGGGAACGTGATCCTCTATACGGCCGGCGATCTCGCGGCGGTGATGGCGTTGAACGTCGACCTGAAGGTGTTGTCGGCGAACGGCCTCTACGATTTTGTCACGCCGTTCTACCAGACCGTGCTCGACCTGCAGCAGATGCCGCTCGAGGATCAGAAGGTGCGGCAGAACCTGTCCGCGCGTTTCTATCCGTCGGGGCACATGGTGTATCTCGACGGCGGCTCGCGCACCGCGCTCAAGCGCGATCTCGCGGCGATGTACGACGCGACGGTCAGCGATACGGGCGCGCGGATGCGGATTCGCGCACTGCAGGCGACGAAGACGGGCGGGCACGCGTAGCAGCGCCCGTCGGCAGGACGCCGCGCGCAGCTGTGACGGTGCGCGCGGCGTTGTTTTTCAGCGTGGGCGGGCGGCTTATGCGGCCGGCCAGTCGAACATCGTGTACGGCAGCGCGCGCTTGTGGCGCGACGCGTCGTAGAAGCGCAGCACCGTTTCGTACACGTGGTCGGCGACGGGCTTGCCTTCGAGGAAGTCGTCGATCTCGTCGTAGGTGACGCCGTATGCATGCTCGTCGGGGCGCAGCGGGCGCAGTTCCTCGAGGTCGGCCGTCGGCACCTTCATCACGATCAGTTCGTCGCCGCCAAGCGCACGGGCCACCGCACGCACGCGACGCTTGTTCAGCCCCGCGAGCGGCAGGATGTCCGCGCCGCCGTCACCGAACTTCGTGAAGAAACCCATCAGCGACTCGGCAGCGTGATCGGTGCCGATCACGATGCCGCGCCGCGCACCGGCCACCGCGTATTGCGCGATCATGCGCTCGCGCGCCTTGACGTTGCCGTGCACGAAGTCCTGCTGCGCCGGCGTCTCGAATGCATGGCCGGACGCGACCAGCGCGCCGAGCATCGCGTCGGCGGCCGGCTTCACGTTGACGGTCAGTTCCTCGTCCGCGCGGACGAACGCGAGCGCGCGCTGCGCATCGGCTTCGTCGTTCTGCACGCCGTTCGGCAAGCGCATCGCGATGAAGCGGGCGTCGTAGCCGCCGGCGCGCAGCTTTTCGACCGACAGCTGGGCGAGCCGGCCGGCCGTCGACGAATCGACGCCGCCGCTGATGCCGAGCACGTAGGTCCGCAGGCCGGTCGAACGAAGGTATTGCGCGAGGAACTCGACGCGGCGGGCAATCTCGGCCTCGGCGTCGAAGTGCGTGGCGACGTTCAGTTCGGCAATGATCGCGCGTTGGCGGCTGGCGTAATCGGCGGATGTCATGAAAGGAGTTCCGGAACGAAATCAAGGCGCCCATCATAAGCGCAATCGCGGCGCGGCGCCGCGCCGGGCGTGCGATCCGGCGATTTCGCGTTGCTTCGGCGAGACGGGCCGCGTCGCCGTGGTGCACGGTGCGCCGGGCGGGTGCAACGATGCCGCGTAACGGGCGTTCGCGCGGCCGGCATTCGATGCGCGTGGCGGGCGGCGTGCATGCATCCGTGACCGCACACGCGGGCGGGCACGTCAGCGCCGCGCGAGCACGACGCCCACCAGCGCGAGCGCGAAGCCGGCGAGCTGGATCGCCGCGAGCGTCTCGCCGAACAGCCAGTAGCCCTGCAGCGCGGCCAGCGGCGGCGCGAGGAACAGCAGCGACGTCGCGCGTGCGGCGTTGCCGCGCCGCAGCATCCACATCAGCATCGTGACCGCGCCGCCGGACAGGAACACGACGCCCCACACGAGCGACACCCACAGCGCCGGCGCGCCGATCCAGCGCGTCTCGTGCAGCAGCGCGACGAAGACGGCCGCGACGATCGCCGCACCGAAGTTCTGGATGGCCACCGCCGTGCGCAGGTCGCTCTGCGCGAGCTTGCCTTTCTGGTACAGCGAGCCGGCGGTGATCGACCCGACCGCGAGCACCGAGACGGCGACGACGAGCCACGCCGGCGCGGCGCCCGGCGGCGGCGCCACACCGCCCATCACCTTCGGCGCCAGCACGAGTGCGACGCCGGCAAGCCCGAGCGCCATCCCGACCCAGCCGCGCGCGGGCAGGCGCTCGTTGAACAGCGGGACGGCGAGCACGGCGGTGGCGAGCGGTTGCAGCGCGCCGAGCAGCGCCATGACGCCGGCGTTCAGCCCTTGCGCGACGGCCCAGTAGCTCGCGCCGAGATAGACGCCCTGCAGCAGCGCGCCCGCGATCAGGTGGCGTGGCCATTCGCGCCGGGCCGGCCACGGCGCGCGAGAAACGAGCGCCACCGCGCCGAACAGCGCGGCCGTGCCCGCGAAACGCGCGAGCAGGAACAGGTTGGGATCGGCGTAGGGCTTGATTGCCCGCGCAACGATGAAGCCGGTGGACCAGAGGGCGACGAAAGCGGCGGCGACGAGCGAGGTCAGCATGCGTGGCGGGCCGCGACGCGGCCGGACGGAATCGTGAAGTCCGCCAGTATCGGGGGAAGCGATGCGGGCGTCTTGTCGAATCCTGCACTCATGCTGCGTGCCGCACTGGCGGCCGCCGGTGCCGGGAGAGGCGGGGCGCCGCCCCGGGATGCGGAGCGGGCGCGTGTGAGGCCGCGGGGATCAGTCGATCGAGAACGTGTCGAGCGGCTGGTTGGCGCGTGCGTCGGTCGCGAAGCGCGCGGCGAGCTGTTCGTAGAGCCGGCGGGCCTCGTCGAGCGTCAGGTCGATCCAGTACGGATCGCCGGCCGCGTCGTTGAGACGTTCGGGCGGAAACTGGATTTCGATCACACTGCCTTTGCGGTACATGGCGCGAGCCCCTTTGCTTGGTCTGTCGTTCGGCGAAGCGCAAAGTGTAGCAACCGGCGCCGCGCCGATTCGCGCGCGTCTGGCAATACAGAATTTCGCTTTCGTGAAACGCGGCCCGGCGGGTTTCCCGGCGCAGTCAAATGCCCGTCAAACGGCCGTAATACAATGGTCGGCTTAGCCATTACCAGTCGCCTCGGGCGCACACGCGATGCTGGCGGAACAACGTCATCAATTCATCCTGTCGGAACTCGGACGGTCGGGCGCATTGTCGGTCGCGGAACTCGTCCGCTCGCTCGACGTGTCGCGCGAGACCGTGCGGCGCGACCTGAACGCACTGGCCGCGCGCGGCCTGCTCGTGATGACGCACGGCGGCGCGCTGGCTGCGGATCGCCGCGAGCCGAGCCTGTCCGAGCGCGAAGCCGCGAACGCGGAAGCGAAGCGCACGATCGGGCGGCGCGCCGCCGAGTTCGTGCCCGACGATGCATCGGTGCTGATCGATTCGGGCAGCACGCCGCATGCGGTGGCGCTCGCGCTCGCCGACCGGCATCGGCTGTCGATCTACACGAACGACTGGCGTACCGCATTCGTGCTCGCGCGGCGCAACGGCAACCGCGTGACGCTGCTCGGCGGCGAGCTGTCCGACGACGAAGATGCGACCTTCGGGCTCGACACGATCCAGCAGCTCGCGCAGTACCACGTCGATTTCGCGTTCGTCGGCGCCGGCGGCATCACGCCCGACGGCGAATGCACCGACTACTCGCGGCTCGCGGCCGAGGTGCGTAGCCGGATGATCGCGGCGGCCGGCACCGCGATGATCGTCGCCGACCATTCGAAATTCGGCCGCGTGACGCCGGTGCGGATCAACGGCACGGCCGCCGCCCGCTATCTCGTGACCGAGCGGGCGCCCGACAAGGCCGTGCGCCGTGCGCTGACCGCGCGCGGCATCGAGCTGCTCGTGTGCGACTGACGCGCGTCCGACATACAAGGTTCATCGAACCGTCATCCGCAGGGAAGAACTGCCGTCAAGACTGACCCATTCACCTCGACCGGCCGCCAGGCCAGGGAGCAACGAATGACCGTCAGCGTGCGCAGTTATCTTTCCCCCACCTTGGTCCTGCTGGCCTTCGACTGGCCCGACGCGGCGTCGCGGTCCGATTTCCTCGGCTTCGCGATCCGGCGCACGCCGGGCTTCTGGTCGGCCGACGGCAAGACGCGCGCGCCGGACAGCTGGCTGCCGAACCGACTGACGTTCGATGGCCCGGCCGCGCACACGCAGGGCGATGCGCCGACCGACCAGGCGCCGATCCAGAAATTCATGTGGTGGGACGCGCGCATCGATCCGCAGGATCGCGGTGCGGCGTTCCGCTACGACGTGTATCCGGTCGTCGGCACGCCGGCGAACCTGCAGGTGCTCGACGCGCAAGCCGGCGTGTGCGATGTCGTGCTGCCCGCGCACATCGAGGACGGCATCGGCACGTGGTTCAACCGCGCGGTGGTCAGCTCGCAGGCCTTCGCGAAGCAGGTGGCGGCGCTGGGCCTCGCGCCGAATGCGGCGCCGAGCGCCGAGCAGGCGCTGAAGCTGCGCACGTGGCTCGCGAACGACATGGAGCAGGTGTTCGCCGAGATGCTCGACCCCGCGTCGCGCGCGGCATCGGCCGTCTATCACCTGACCGACACGCTGTGGGCGTTGCCCGCGTTCGAAGCGTTCGGGCGCCAGCACGGCGAAGCGTCGCTCGCGATCGTCTACGACGCGCACACGACGGCGCGCAAGGGCAAGCCGCCGCTGCCGTCGCCGAACCAGCCGGCCGTCGACGCGCTGCAGGGCCTCGCGACGCTCGCGCCGCGCGACAAGACGCACATCATGCACGACAAGTTCATCGTGACCGATGCGTCGTCGAGCGCGGTGCCCACGCGCGTGCTGACCGGCTCCGCGAACTTCACGACCGAGGGGCTCACGGAGCAGGCGAACGTATTGCACGCGTTCGATTCGCCCGCGCTCGCCGCGCTGTACAACGATCGTGCGCATGCGCTGGCCGGGAATCCGTCGATCGCGGACACGGCGAAGCTGTCGCCGGGCTGGTCGGCGCCGATGACGATCGGCAGTGCGCAGGTGCGGCTCGCGTTTTCGCCGGAGCCGGCGGGGCAGCGCACCGAGATCGACACGATCGTCGCCGCGATCGCGGCCGCGAAGCATTCTGTGTGCTTCTGCCTGTTCATGCCGACCGACGCGGCGCTGCGCGACGCGTGTTTCGCGGCCGGCGACCGCGGGCTGATGATGTTCGGGCTGGTGAACAAGATCAACGTGGGCAGCGCGACGAAGGCCGACACGGAGCAGCAGGCCGGCCAGACGCTCGATGCGGCGACGCTCGCGAACCTCGAGCTGTATCACCGCAACCGCGACAACCACGACGTGATCGACGCCGAGTACTTCTCGCCAGCCACCGTGCCGCAGGGTTTCGAGCCGGAATTGCGGTTGTTTCCGGGTGAACCGGCACCCGCCTTCCCGCCCGTCGTGATCCATCACAAGTTCATCGTGATCGATGCGGAGGGCGCGAATCCCGTCATCTATACGGGTTCGGCGAACATGAGCCGCAACTCGGAGCAGTACAACGACGAGAACCTGCTCGAGATCCGCGACCAGCGGATCGCGGCGATCTATCTCGCGGAATTCCTGCGGCTTTACGAGCACTATCGCGCGCGGGCATTGACGATCAATGCGAAGCAGCACGGCACGGACGCGCATGCGCGGCTCGCGCTTGCACCCGATTCGAGCTGGGCGAAGAAGTATTACGTGGCGGGAAGCCCGGAAGAGAAGGCGCGGATCGCACTGGCGTCGACCGCGCCGACGGATTGACCCACGAGAGAATGACGGGCGCGGATATCGCGCGCCCGGCGTGAGTCCGGCAGGGAAACCGGCTGCCGCCGCCGCTTACGCGGCAACGTAGCGCAGCACGGCGTCGGCGATCGTGTCCCGGTGCCGCGCGCGCAGGCGCGGCGCCGACGGGTCGCGGCCGAATGCGGCGCCGAACGTGTAGCGGTTCGACACGCGGTGGAAGCAGAACGAGCTGATCAGCAGGTGCAGGTCGAACGCGTCGATGTCCTTGCGGAACGCGCCGCTCGCCGCGCCGCGCTCGACCAGTTCCTCGAGCGTCTTGATGATGCTGACGTTGCGGTTCTTGAACGACTTCAGCTGTTCGAGATACTTCGCGCCGTGGATGTTCTCGATCGACACGAGGCGGACGAAGTCGCGATGCTTGTCGTGATAGTCGAACGTGAATTCGACGAGGCGGCGCATGCCCTCGCGCGGCTCCATGTCGCCCACGTGCAGTTCCTGCTCGAGCGCGCGGATGTCGCCGTACACCTTCTCCAGCACGGCCTCGTACAAGCCTTCCTTGCTTTCGAAGTAGTAATAGAGCATGCGCTTCGTCGTGTTCGTGCGCTCGGCGATGGCATCGACGCGCGCGCCGGCGAGGCCCATCGCGGAGAATTCCTGCGTGGCGACGTCGAGGATGTTGCGCTTGGTTTGCTCGGGATCGTATTTGCGCCGCGCATCGGACGGAAGCGCGCGGGTGTCGGGCGTGGCGGCCTTGCTTCCTGCTTTCATGTGGACTTATTGTGGCTTCGGCGGCTTGGAAAAGCCATTCTAGCATGTGGGAAATCGCCGCCCGGCCGACCTTCCGCTCTAATCGGCAGGGCGGTTTCGGCCGCCGTGGCCGCCGCTCAGCGGCGGCAGGACGCGAGCGCGTCGCGGGCCTGGTACGCCGTGTACGTGAGCTGGGCGGCAGCGAGGCCCGCCAGTCCGAACGTGCGCGTGAGCCCGAACGCATTGAAGCCTTCCGGCACCGGCCGGCCTTCGGCCAGCGTGGCCGCGAGCACTTCGCCGGCAACCGTGGTCGGCGCCATCCCGTGGCCGCCGAACGCGATCGCGTGCCACACGCCGTCCGCGTCGCGGCCGATCTGCGGCATTTTGTGCCGCGCATAGCTCATCAGCCCGCCCCACGCGTAGTCGACCTTCACGCCTTCCAGTTGCGGATACACGCGCAGCAGGTCGCGCCGCAGCAGGCGCGCGATCGCGTCGGGGCCGCGGTCGAGCACGGAGATCCGGCCGCCCCACAGGATGCGCGTGTCCTTCAGCGGACGGTAATAGTCGAACGCGAAACGCGTGTCGTAGATCGCGTACGGCGCGTCGATCGCGTCCGGCAGGCGCGCGCCGAGCGGCTCGGTCGCGATCACGTAGGTCGCGATCGGCAGCACCGCGCGCTCGATGCGCGGCGACACGCCGCGCGCGTAGCCGCCGCCGGCGAACACGACGTCCTTCGCGCGCACCGTGCCCTGCGCCGTGCGCACGACGTACCCGGCGCCTTCGCGGGCGATGCCGAGCGCGGCCGAGCGTTCGTACACGCGCGCGCCGCCGCGCGATGCGGCCGCCGCGACGCCGAGCACGTACTTGAGCGGATGGAAGTGGAAGGCGTTCGGCTCGAACAGGCCGCCGTAATAGCGCTGCGTCTTCAGCCGCTTGCGCAGCGCGTCCGTCGAAACGGGTTCCCAGTCGACGCCGAGTTCATCCTTCATCAGCGTGCGTACGCTGTCGAGCCGGGACGGATCGTCGAACCAGTTCGCCAGCATCACGCCCTGGTCGACGATGTCGCAGTCGATGCCGTAGCGCGCGATCCGCGCGCGGATCAGGTCGACCGCATCGACGGTGAGCCGGTACAGCCGGCGCCCTTCGTCGCGGCCGAGCGTGCGCAGCAGGTCGGCGTTGTCGAGGCTGTAGCCGCCGAACACGAAGCCGCCGTTGCGGCCCGATGCGCCGAAGCCGACCCGTTCGCTGTCGAGCACGACGACGTCACGCACGCCGCGCTCGACGAGGCCGAGCGCCGTGCACAGGCCGGCGAGGCCGCCGCCGACGATGCAGACCTGCGTGTCGATCGTGCCGGTCAGTTGCGGGTAGGGCTGGCGGGTAACGGTGGCTTCGTAGAAGTTCTGCATGCGATTTCGTTGACTTTGAACGGCGGAAAAACAGACGGCGCGCGTCGATCTTGCCTGAACGTGCGCGCCGCGTCGAATGGCGGTTGTCCGGGCGCCGGCCGCCGCACTCGCATGGCGGCCGGTGCGGTCCGGGTTGATCCGGGCCGAGCCGCGCGATCAGGCGCCCGGCGTCGGGTTGGCCGGGCGGGCGACGTAGCCCGCGTAGCTGGTTTCAGCCTGGGCGGCGGGTTCGGGCGTCGCGTTGCGTTCGATCCACGGTGCGATCTCCATGTCTTCGTAGCGCACGAGGCGGCATTTGCGCACGATCGCATAGCCGAGCCAGATCGCGAGGAAGAACGGCAGGCCGATGTAGGTCGCGGCGACGCCGACCCAGTCGATCTTGTCGGAGAGGAACGCCTGGTAGTCCTGGCCGAGCGCGATAACCGCGCACAGCGCGAACGCGAACAGCGGGCCGAACGGGAACCACTTCGACCGGTACGGCAGCTGGTCGAGCCGGTAGCCCTGCTTCAGGAAGCCCTTGCGGAAGCGGTAGTGGCTGACCGCGATGCCGAGCCACGTGATGAAGCCGGCCATGCCCGACGTGTTCAGCAGCCACAGGTACACGGTCTTGTCGCCGTACAGCGAACTGAGGAAGCACAAGGCGCCGACGGCCGTCGTCGCGTACAGCGCGTTGCGCGGCACGCCGCCGCGCGACAGCTTCGCGAAGATCTTCGGCGCACGGCCTTCGACGGCGAGGTTGTAGAGCATCCGCGTCGATGCATACATGCCCGAGTTGCCGGCCGACAGCACGGCCGTCAGGATCACCGCGTTCATCACGCCGGCCGCGAACGCGAGGCCCGCGTGGCGGAACACGAGCGTGAACGGGCTCACGCCGATGTCGGTCACGTCGCTCTTCAGCAGGCTCGGGTCGGTATAGGGAATCAGCACGCCGATCACGAAGATCGCCAGCACGTAGAACAGCAGGATGCGCCAGAAGATCTGGCTCACCGCACGCGGGATCGTCGTGCGCGGGTTTTCCGATTCGCCGGCCGCGACGCCGATCATTTCGGTGCCCTGGAACGAGAAGCCGGCGATCATCGCGACGCCGAGCATCGTCGCCCAGCCGCCGGCGAACGGCGCGTCGCCGATCGTGAAGTTGCTCCAGCCCGCGCTCGGGCCACCCTGCATGATCCCGAAGATCATCAGCAGCCCGACGCCGACGAACGCGAGCACCGTCAGCACCTTGATCAGCGCGAACCAGTATTCGGCTTCACCGAAGCCGCGCACCGACAGCGCGTTGAGCGCGAAGATCAGCGTGAGGAACAGCGCGCTCCACCGGACGCCCGGCACATGCGGGAACCAGTAGTTCATCACGAGCTGCCCGGCGACGAGCTCGACGGCCAATGTCACGGCCCAGCTGTACCAGTAGTTCCAGCCGAGTGCGAAGCCGAAGCCTTCGTCGACGAACTTCGCGCCGTAGGTCGCGAACGAGCCCGATACGGGCATGAACGCGGCCATTTCGCCGAGGCTCGTCATCAGGAAATAGACCATCAGGCCGATCACCATGTACGCGAGCATTGCGCCGCCGGGGCCGGCCTGCGAGATCGACGCGCCGGATGCGACGAACAGGCCTGTGCCGATCGAGCCGCCGATCGCGATCATCCGCAGATGGCGTGCCTGCAGTGCACGGT
>NZ_SCNZ01000075.1:0-27111 GCF_005502655.1 Burkholderia sp. 4NA327C6
TGAGCGCCACCCGCACAGAGCCCTGAAATACCGCTCGCCTCGCGAGTTCAGGCGTAATGCGGTGTCATCAACCTAACGGTGTCCGCGTGTCCTGAGTTACAGGGGCAACTCCACCTGTGTTGCAGCACTCATTTGCTCTCCTTCCGTAA
Source organism: Burkholderia sp. 4NA327C6 (assembly GCF_005502655.1). Taxonomy (NCBI): domain Bacteria; kingdom Pseudomonadati; phylum Pseudomonadota; class Betaproteobacteria; order Burkholderiales; family Burkholderiaceae; genus Burkholderia; species Burkholderia sp. 4NA327C6. The sequence continues at coordinate 150 of NZ_SCNZ01000075.1, forward strand.
AGATGGTTCTAAAAACTCTCTGGTGAAGAGAGACCATGAGGAAGTCTGCCCGCTTTCGCGTGGGGTGATGTTGCAACCCCTATCCGTCCCATTACAGGCCGGCGTTCGCTTTGTCCTCGTTCCTGTTCCCGCACCGCCATGGGCAGACCTTGCAGCCTGCTGTCCCCGAAGGGAGCGATACGGGGTTTCCACGTTCCGCTTGTAAAGTACGTCGGGTTAGGTGCCTGCTATCGACCGGGAGGCGTATGGGTCACGAGAGCGCAATTATCAGACGCTATTCCCGCCTCCGTTACCGTTTTGGTTCAAGCGTGGTAGCCACTTCCGCTTGTTCTAGATGACGATCTTTATCGCAGATTCAAATGTTTTCACCCTACCGACTGTCTGGCACTCATCCGGCGTGTGGCTGCCAGAAGGGTACGCCTCTCGCGATTGATACCCCGCACCTTGCGGTGCTTCGTTACGTTGTCAGAACCGCTCTTTATTCAGGTTCCTAGAATCACCCGGTGACACGGGTGGTACCCTCCGTTGCCGTGGGAACAACTTCTACAAGCGACTTCGTGTCGCACGATAATCATATAGCCGGCCTGCCCCCGTTCCATTAGAACGGCTGGCGTAGAGTCAGGGTGCAAACCCACCGACTTGACGCACAGGAGGCCGGCATGAACAAGTTTAGTGGAATACCTGTATCGCGCCCTCGACAAGGAGGGCAACACCGTCGATTTTCTCCTGCGGGCCCACCGGGACAAGGCTGCGGCCCGCCGGTATTTCGAAAAGGCAATCAGCCGGAATGGCGCGCCCGAGACCGTCACGATCGACAAAAGCGGTGCCAATCTGGCCGCGCTCAAGGACATCAACGACACGCGCGAACAGCCGATCAAGATCCGCCAGAGAAAATACCTGAACAATATTGTCGAGCAGGATCACCGTGCCATCAAACGCCGAACACGACCGATGATGGGTTTCAAGGATTTTCATTGCGCGCGCATCCTGCTCGGTGGCATCGAGATGATGCACACGATTGTCAAAGGTCAGACGAAGGGTAATCGCATGGGCCAGACACCCGCCGAACAATTCTATTCGCTTGTTGGATAAGGAATCCTATGTTTCAGGATCGCCGCCCTCACTGATCCTTATTGCGACAGAACCACCAAGAATCCACGGCTGATCACGATCAACCAGGCTGTCGAAGACGAACTGACGCTTTACATTCACAAAGGCGTGTATTCGTTCACGCAGATGCAGCGTTCCTCGAAAAAACACCGCGAGCTCTTCGAGGCGCTGCGTGCGGGCCAGGCCGACGCCGCTGCACAGGCTTTCGAGAATCACGTGCAGACGGGCAAGAAGCGCATGCTCGATACCGTGTCCACGAGCCCGCCAGAACGTTAATGAGCTTGGAGTAGCCTGTTGAAAACCATAGTGTTTCTGGACCGCGCGACGCTGTCGGCCGATCTACCCGCTTTTCCCTTCCCACATCGCTGGGTCGAATATTCGTCCACTACGCAAGAACATGTGGTACAGCGCTGCCGTGACGCGCAGATCGTCGTGACCAACAAGGTGCCGCTGACGGGGGAGGTGTTCGCGCAGTTGCCGCAACTGGAAGTGATCGGCGTGCCGGCCGCAGGCGTCAATCATCTGGACATGAAAACATGCCAACAACGGAGCATCGAAGTAGTCGCATGTCCGGGCTATTCGACGATCTCCGTTCCAGAGCACGCGTTCGCACTGATGCTCGCGCTGCGCCGCAACCTGGTTCCTTACTGGAACGACGTTTATGCTGGAGGCTGGAGCGGGTCACCGACTTTTCACGCTGAACTGCATCCAATCGAGGATCTGCACGGTTCGACGCTCGGCATCGTCGGTGCCGGTCACGGTGGAAAGCGACTCGCCGAACTGGCCGGCGCGTCCGGCATGCGCGTGCTCTTCGCGGAGCGCAGGCACGCCAGGGCGGTGCGCGAAGGCTACGCTGCATTCGACGAGGTGCTGCGTGAGGCGGATGTGATCAGCCTGCACTGCCCGCTTACCGACGAAACGCGGAATCTGTTCGGTCTCGCCGAATTCGAGCGAATGAAGCGCAGCGCGTCGCTCGTGAACGCCGCGCGCGGCGGCATCGTCGACGAGGGGGCGCTGATCGAGGCGCTCGACCGCAAGCTGATCGCGAATGCCGCGCTCGACGTCCTCGAGCAGGAGCCGCCAGCCTCCGCCACCGTATTCGTCGCCTTTGGCGTGCGAACCATGCTCTCTTGCAGGATCGTCACGTTTATTGTGTCAATCCGTGGCGCTTCTTCTCGGGAGTCGGTGCCGGTGCCATCGCCTGCCGGTCACTCGGATCTGCTCCTGGTCCGAGTCGACCAGTACCTTCCGCCTGCCGCCAGAGGCCTTCCACCACTGGTGGTCGAGGTGGGTGGCTGCCAAGAGTTCGATCGCGATCGGGACAGGACCGCTCATCCGGATGCGCGTCGTGCAGTCGCCCGTATTCGAACGGGTCAAAGCGGTGCGGCAGGTCGTCAAGGCGGCGACTATCGAATTGCTCCGGGCCGTCGAAAGTTTGTGAGCCGACCGCGCGGGACGCGCTTCCTCTCCGTACCACGTTGAACATCATCAATGCCCTTGTGCTGGAGTCCGGGACGACGCGCCTCGGGCTCTCGCGTCCGCTCCCTGGGCGCTGGCGTGAGGCTGAAACAGGACACACACAAGGCAAAGTGGTGATCAGGCTTTGAGCCGCCAGCAGGCTTACCCCACAGTTCAACCGTAAGATAGAAAGGAACCGCTACGACCTGTACCGCGATAGCACACGACCCGCCACGTTCCACCTGATTCCAGACGGATCGGGTTGTAGGCGTGAGGGTACCGATCAGAGTGTCCTCGCGTTCTTATCCGTGTGTCACTATGATCAATACACCCGGTGCGGAGCACGTATCATTGTCCGTCACCTCAGTGCGTGCAACAGGAGCGATGTCATGGTCAATACCGCGTTGTTCGTCCGGCTGGAAGCGAAGCCGGGCAAGGAGCAGGAAGTAGAAGCCTTTCTGATGGGCGGATTGCCGCTCGTCGAAGCGGAGCCCGCAACGATCGCATGGTTTGGCCTGCGCCTCGGGCCGTCCACGTTCGGCATCTTCGATACTTTTCCCGACGAAGCGGGCCGCCAGGCGCATCTCGCGGGCAAGGTCGCCGAGGCGCTGATGGCGAAAGCCGCGGACCTTTTTGCCAGCCCGCCCGAAATCGCGCACGTCGACGTGCTCGCGGCAAAGCTGCCCGGCTAGCTGGCCTGCGGATTGCTGCCTCCGCAGCGGATGAACTCCCGTCCTAAAACCTCCCCCGAAATCGCGCGCGATGGCTTTGTGCGCGTGCGCGGCGCGCGCGAACACAACCTGAAGAATATCGACGTCGACATTCCGCGCGATGCGCTCGTTGTATTCACGGGCGTGTCCGGCTCCGGCAAGTCGTCGCTTGCGTTCGGCACGCTCTACGCCGAAGCGCAGCGCCGCTACTTCGAGTCGGTCGCGCCTTACGCGCGCCGGCTGATCGAACAGGTCGGCGTACCCGAATTCGATTCGATCGAAGGACTGCCGCCCGCCGTCGCGCTTCAGCAGCAGCGCGGCACGCCGAGCGCGCGCTCGTCGGTGGGAAGCGTCACGACGCTTTCCAGCCTCGTGCGCATGCTGTACTCGCGTACCGGCAGCTATCCGCCGAAGCAGCCGATGCTCTACGCCGAGGACTTCTCGCCGAACACGGTCCAGGGCGCCTGCCCGACGTGCCACGGGCTCGGACGCGTGTACGAAGTCACCGAAAAGTCGATGGTCCCCGACGACACGCTCACGATCCGCGAGCGCGCGATCGCCGCGTGGCCGCCCGCGTGGCACGGGCAGAATCTGCGCGACATCCTGGTCACGCTCGGCTACGACGTAGATACTCCGTGGCGCGAGTTGCCGAAAAAGGACCGCGACTGGATCCTTTTCACCGACGATACGCCCACGGTGCCCGTCTACGCCGGCTTAACGCCCGAGGAAACGCGGCTTGCGCTCAAGCGCAAGATGGAGCCGAGCTATCAGGGCACGTTCACCGGCGCGCGCCGCTATGTGCTGCACACGTTCGCGAATACGCAAAGCGCGCTGATGAAGAAACGCGTGTCGCGCTACATGATCGGCAGCGAGTGCCCGGCATGTCACGGCAAGCGATTGAAGCGCGAGGCGTTGTCCGTGACGTTCGCCGGACTCGACATCGCCGCGTTCTCGCAGCTGCCGCTCGCGCGCCTCGCCGACCTGCTCGGCCCGATCGCGCGTGGCGAACTGCCCGCGCACACCCACGGCATCGACGGCGACAGCGCGATCCTCGGCAAGCAGGCGATGCGCGAAGCGACCGAGAAGCGCGTCGCAGCGGGCGGCTCCGCGCACAAGGCGGCGCCGAACGTGCGGCGTACGCCCAACATGTCGGACGAGAAGCGCGTCGCAGCGCAGCGCATCGCGGAAGAATTGCTCGAGCGCCTCACGACGCTGATCGACCTCGGGCTCGGCTACCTCGCGCTCGATCGCTCGACGCCTACGCTTTCATCGGGGGAATTGCAGCGCTTGCGGCTCGCGACGCAGCTTGCCTCGCAGCTATTCGGCGTCGTGTACGTGCTCGACGAGCCGTCGGCAGGGTTGCATCCTGCCGATGGCGAAGCGCTTTTCACGGCGCTCAAGCGGCTGAAGGCGTCGGGCAATTCGCTTTTCGTAGTCGAGCACGATCTGAACATGATGCGACGCTCGGACTGGCTCGTCGATGTCGGCCCGGCCGCGGGCGAAGCAGGCGGTCACGTGGTGTACAGCGGGCCGCCGGCGGGGCTCGCGAAGGTCGAAGCGTCGCAGACGCGCAAGCATCTCTTCGGCACGCACAAGCGTGCCGCGCACACTCCGCGCACGCCTTCGGGCTGGTTGCGGCTCGCGAAAATCACGCGCAACAATCTGCACGGACTCGATGCCGCGTTTCCCCTCGGCTGCTTCACGACCGTGACCGGCGTATCGGGCTCGGGCAAATCGAGCCTCGTCAGTCAGGCACTGCCGGAGCTCGTCGCGGGACGCCTCGGCCGCACGCTCACACCGGACGCCGACGAAGAGCTCGACCCGCTCCTCGCCGCCGATACACAGCCGACGGGCGGCGACATCGTCGAAGGAATGGAGGCGATCCGGCGGCTCGTGCGCGTCGACCAGAAGCCGATCGGCCGCACGCCGCGCTCGAATCTCGCGACCTACACCGGCCTCTTCGATCACGTGCGCAGGCTCTTTGCCGAGACGCCGGCCGCCCGCAAGCGCCGCTACGACGCGGGCCGCTTCTCGTTCAACGTCGCGAAAGGCCGCTGCCCGACGTGCGAAGGCGAAGGGTTCGTCAGCGTCGAACTGCTGTTCCTGCCGAGCGTGTACGCGCCCTGCTCCACCTGCCACGGTACGCGCTACAACGCGCCGACGCTCGAAATCGAATGGCGTGGCAAGAATATCGCGCAGGTGCTCGGATTGACGGTCGATGCCGCCTGCGACTTCTTCGCCGACGAGGCGCAAGTCATGCGCGCGCTGCAAGTGCTGCAGGACATCGGCCTCGGTTATTTGCGGCTCGGACAGCCCGCGACGGAGTTATCGGGCGGCGAGGCGCAGCGCATCAAGCTCGCGACCGAACTGCAGCGCGCGCAGCGCGGCGACTCGCTCTACATCCTCGACGAGCCGACGACAGGCCTCCACCCCGCCGACGTCGACCGGCTGATGACGCAGTTGCAGGGGCTCGTGGACGCGGGCAACACGGTGATCGTCGTCGAGCATGACATGCGTGTCGCGGCGCACAGCGACTGGCTGATCGACATCGGACCGGGCGCGGGCGACGACGGCGGAACGACGGTTGCGTGCGGCCCGCCTCGTGAGGTTGCGAAAGTGGCAGAAAGCCGCACAGCCGCTTATCTGCGAGATCGTTTGTCGTAAACGTGAAAACAGCGGCGTCGGCGCAAGGCTGACGGCCGAGGACACGGCTGGACTACCGCCCTGGGGCTGCGAACCGGGCTCCGTGCGCAAGAAACGGTAGCCCGCAACGCCACGCTGTCTCCCCCGTGGCATGCCTTACGCGATCGCCTCGGGTGGCCTTGATGGACGCCCGGCTGCAAACAACGACTCGATACCGTAGGTTAGCGATACGACGCCCACCTCATGAAAGACGGCGCGCGGTACTATCTTCGTCGGCCCCGTCCCGTATACCCCATGTCCCATGGAACTGAAGCAGATCCAGTACTTCATCGCGCTTTTCGAAGAAGGCACCGTCACGCGCGCCGCCAGGCGGCTCAACATCGCGCAACCGGCGCTCAGCATGCAGATCGCCAAGCTCGAAACGGAAATCCGGCAGAAGCTCTTCGAGCGTGGGCCGCACGGCATGGCGCCGACCGAAGCCGCACGGTTGATGTACCGCCTTTACACGCCGATCATGCGCGACATCGATCACGCACGCGAGCACCTGAGTCGTCGCGATGTCATCGTGACGGGCCGCGTGTTGCTAGGCATGGTGTCGTCGGAGGCGCAGAGCGTATTGCCCGAATCGCTCGCCAGATTCGATGCGCTTTTCCCGCAAGTCGAAGTCTCAGTCGCCGATGGCTTCAGCGCGCAACTGATCGACGCTGTCGAATCTGGCCGGCTCGATGCCGCCATCATCAACAAGCCGCGCGGACGGCTGACGCTCCACGTAGAGCCTTTGCTCGTCGAAGAAATGGTGCTGGTGACGAGCGTGGTGCATGGCCCAACGCTGCCCGACGAGATCGATCTCACGCAGCAGTCGGGCATCGAATTCGTGCTGCCCACGCGCCGCAACGGCCTGCGAGGCGCACTCGATGCCGCGCTGATGGCGGCTGACGTCGTCATCAAGCCGAAGTTCGAAATCGATCTGCTCAGCACCATCGTGCAGTTCGTTGAGCAGAGCAGTGTCGCGACCATCCTGCCGCGCGTCGTCGTGCAGGCGAAAGTGGACGAAGGGCGCTTGCGCGCACGCACGATCGCGTCGCCGCCGATCGTGCGCCACATCATTCAGGTCACGCATCCGAAGCGGCCGATCGGGCCGGCCGCCCAGGCGCTCATCACGATTATCACTGATGAGATAAAGCGCGTGACGACGAGTGTTTTGGGGAAACAAGTGCCTTAGCGGCCGCGTTCCAACGGTTCGCGCGCACTACCCGGAACGTCGCTGCGCGTGCCGAACAGCGTGTCGCAGATCGGGAACGTGAGGTTGAAGTTCTGTGTCGCCATCACTTCGGGATCGTGGTGTGTGGCGTGCAGGCGCCGCACTGTGTTGACGAGCGGAACGCGGTCGAGGAACGGGCTGTCGGTGACGTGTGAGAGCGTATGCAGGCCCTCGTACATCAGAAAGTACGCCGCCATCGTGAGCAGCGCGATGTAGCCTGCGTTGCGGGAGAATACGAACCCAATCACGAGCGCGAACGGCACGGCCGCCAGCACGAACGCAACCGGCGCAAAAGGCGGAAACAGCAGCGCGCGCCAGTGACGGTGACCCTTGTATTCAAGCGTCACATGCGTGAAGAACCGGTGATGGACGGCGCAATGGCGCTTGTAGATCATGCTGAAATACTTCGTCGGACGATGCAGCACGTAGCGGTGCGCCGCCCATTCCGCCCAGTTGCCGAACAGAAAGAGCGGAATGACCGCCAGCCATTCGGCGAGCGTCGGTGCATGAAGCTGCATCAGGCAATACACGATCACGCCGCCAGTGAAGAGCAAAGTGAAGCCGAGGTGCATTTCGCCGCGATACCACCATGGCGTGGCATTGACATACTCGTCACGGAACTTGTAGGAACGCGCACGAACGTCTTCTTCGTATTTCATCGATGTCTCCGGCTGTTGTGAAAGGCGTGCGCCCGTTGGCGTCCGCCGTTATGCCCAATGACTCAGGAGGGACTGCGCGCGGAACCGCCTTCGAGCTTGCCGAGCGTCTCGGGCACGACGAATGCGCCCACGAGAAAGATCACGCTGATCGCGCCGACGAAGATGGCTAGCGTCATCGGCAACTGGCTCGCGTCCTTCGCCACCAGCGACACGGCCGTCGGCATCATTCCGCCGATCGCGAAGCCGATATTCCACGAAAGGCCCGTGCCGGTCGCGCGGATCGAGGTCGGGAAGCGTTCGTTCAGGAAGATCAGGATCGGCGCATAGCCGGCGCTGCCGAGCGCGCTGAGAAGGACTGCATAGACGCCGACCATCATGATGCTGTTAGCGGTAGGCAGCAGCAAAAATAGCGCGGGCAACGCGATGAGCCGGATGATGCCGAACAAGATAAACGCGCCCTTGCGTCCGATGAACGTACTGACGTGCCCTGCCGCGACCGAAGCGATCACCACGGCCACGCTGCAGATCATCAGGATCGCGGCGGCGGCACCGTTCGGCGCATGACTCACGACTTTGAGGAACGTCGGCAGGTAGCCCGATGTCAGGTAGTAGCCGCTGCCGCCGCCGATAGTCAGCAGCAGATTGACGAACAGCACGCTGCGATATTCACGCGAGAAAAGCGTGCGGATCGGCGAGCGCGCCACTTCGACGGTCGCGCTCTTGACCTGCGCGGTGGCCCTCGCAGCCTTTTCGGCGGCGAGCTTTTTCCACAGAGGCGACTCTTCAAGGCTGTTGAACACGAAGAGACCAAGCACCGAGCTGATGATGCCGGTGAAGAACATGCAGCGCCAGCCCCATACGTCGAATGCATCGCCGGGAAAGAGCGAGGACATCGCCAGATACGTGAGCGACGCGAGCAGCGCGCCGAGTCCCGCGCCGCCGCCGCCGATCAGCCCCGACACCGCGCCGCGATACTTCGGCGCGACGGATTCGGTGCCAATGGTATGCGTGGATGCGACCACGCCGCCGACGAACACGCCCTGCACGAGACGCAGCAGCAAGAACAACACCGGCGCGACGACGCCTGCCTGCGCGACCGTCGGCAGCACGCCGAAGGCCGCCGTCGACAGGCCGACGCCGACGACCGCGACGATCATCGCGCCCTTGCGGCCGTGACGGTCCGCGTAAGACCCGAAGAGCGCGGAGCCGAGCGGCCGCATCAACAGCGTCACCGCAAACGACGCGTAGACCGCAGCGAGCGAAAGCATCGCGTGCTCGGACGGGAAGAACAGACGCCCGACGATTGGCGCGACGTACAACAACACGAACAGGTCGAACAGATCGAGCGCCCAGCCCATGCACGACGCCAGCACCGCGCCCATGATCTGCCGCTGATTAACCGGAAGCACGGTGGCCCCGTCTTGCGCTGCTACAGACATTTGTATCTCCTTGTGTGTCACAGGCACGCTTTGTTGGATGCGCGCTCTTGTCGAGGTTGAAAAATCGTCAGTGGGCCGCGGCGAGCGGCGATGTCACGCTCGCCCGTCGCTGGGCAACCATCGCATCGGCGATTTTCTCGGCGATCATGATGGTCGGTATGTTCGTATTCGCCGATGGCAGTCGCGGCATCAGCGATGCATCCACAACGCGCAGCCCTCGTGTGCCTCGGACGCGGCCTTCCGTGTCGGTGACGGCGTCGCGGTCCTGCTCGCCACCCATGCGGCAGGTGCCGCTCGCATGCCACACGCCGAACACGTTCGCGCGGATGAAATCGGTGAGCGCGCGCTCGTCGTGGATCAGCGAAGTCATCTTCAGGCCGCGCGTGAAGAAGCGTTCGATCAGCAGACGCCGCAGCGGCGCCGGTGTGTCGAGCAGCACGCCGAGCATCGAAGTCAGCAGCGCATTGCCTTCGCCGACCTGGCTCAATGCCTTCACGCGCGGCGAGAAAGCCGCCGGAAAGAAGTCACGCGCATCGCGTCCCAGACCCGATGCATCGACAATGCGCGCCAGCATCCGCACGCCAGCGGCGAGCCGTTGCAGATCGCGTTCGTCGTCGAGCAGATTCAGATCGACGCGCGGCGCAACGGCCGCATCGGGCGACGCCAGTTGCACGCGGCCACGCGAATACGGCCGGTTGCACCACAGGAAAAAGAGGCCGAGCCGGTTGCCGAGCGCATGCCACGCGGCGCGCGTCGCGCTCGACAAATACAGATCCGACTCGTCGCAGCCCGCGACGCCCGAACTCATGCGCGCGGCCATCATGCTCGCGCGGCGTCGCGCGAGCGGCATCCGAAAGCGCGGCTCGAGAAAATGACAGAACGTGAGCGACGGATGATCCTGCAGATTGCGTCCGACGCCCGGCAAATCGACCGTACACGGGATACCCATCGCCACGAGTTGGTGCGCATCGCCGATACCGGCGCGCATCAGCATCGCAGGCGACTGCAACGCGCCCGCGCTCAGCACCACTTCGCCCGCATCGAAACGCACGCGCTCGCCGTTCGCCGCAATCGCGACGACACCGCGCGCCGTCGCGCATTCAATCACGATGCGTTCGACGCGCAGATTCGAATAGATGCTGAGATTCGGGCGCTTGCGCGTGGCTTCGTCGAGATACGCAATGGCCGTCGATACGCGCTTGTCATCGAGGTTCGAGAACGCGCCCGGAAAAAAGCCGTCGTCGAATTCGCCGTTCTGGTCCTGAAGTTCCGCGAAGCCGTTCGCGCGCAAACCCTTCGCGAATGCATGACAGAACGCCGGCCAGTCCTTCGGCAAGATGCGGCGGATCGGCACGGGACCGTCGCCGCCGTGCAATTCGCCGCCGGGAAAGTCCACGTCGCGTTCGAGCTTGCGAAAGTACGGCAGCACCTCGCGCCACGACCAGCCTTCGGCGCCGTTCGCGGCCCATTCGTCGTAGTCGCGCGGCAGGCCGCGATTGGCCGACTGCACGTTGATGCTCGACCCGCCGCCCATCACGCGACCCTGCTCGTAGACGCGCGGCGCGGCGTGCTGCGTGGCTTTCGCTTGCGGATCGGGCCAGATGTACGTGTCGCCGCAGAATACGGGCATCGGATAGCTGTCGAGTATCGCCGCGGGCACCGCGCCCGGCGGCGTATCGGCGCCCGCCTCGATCAGCGCGACGCGCACCGACGGCTCCGCCGACAGCCGATGCGCAAGCACGCATCCCGCCGAGCCGCCGCCTACGATCACGTAGTCGAAGCGATCCATCGCGTTGTCTCCTCTTGTCTCGTCCGCCGCGCGGCGTGTCAGGTATCAGCTGCCGCGAAACACCGGCTTGCGCTTGCCATGAAACGCTTCGACGCCTTCGCGGAAATCGTCCGACGCGCGCAGACGGCTATAGCAATGCCCTTCAAGTTCGATCGCGATCGACAACGGTGCGTCTTCCGAATCGTTCAAGAGCTTCTTCGCGGTGCGCTGCGCGAGCGGCGAGAACGCGCGCAGTTCGTCGACGAGCGCGTCCGTCGCCGCTTCGAGTTCGGCGTCCGCGACGCATTCGACGGCGATGCCCCACTCGTACGCCTGCTTGCCCGGAATGCGGCGCGAGCGCATCACGATGTCCTTCGTGCGGCCGATGCCGACCATCGACTGCAAACGCGCCGAGCCGCCCGAACCGGGAATCTGGCCGAGCTTCTGCTCCGGCAGCGCATAGAAGGTCGTATCGGTGACGATGCGGAAATCGCACGCCAGCGACAACTCGAAGCCCACGCCGAAGCAGAAGCCGCGATTGGCCGCGATCACCGGTTTGGAGCACCGCGCGGGCGCCGCGATGTTCCAGGCGAGCTTCGATACGTGCTCCGGCGAGGCTTCCAGAAAGCCCTTGATGTCGCCGCCGCTCGAAAAATGTTCGCCCTTCGCGCGCACGACGATCACGCGCACGCGTTCGTCCTCGTCGAGGGCTTCGAACACGGCGCGCAACTGCTCGCGTGCGTGCATCGAAATGACGTTGAACGGCGGCCGATGCAGGATGATGTCCGCGCGCTCGCGCTGCGCGTCGATTTCGACCGAGAAGCCGTCGAGGTCTTGCAGCAGGGTCTGGCCGCGATGGTTGAGATCACTCATTGTGTTACTCCTTGGTGGTTTCTGTAGGTTGCGCGGCCTGCGCTTTCGAATCGGGCGTGTACTCGCCCGCTTGCAGCTTGCGGCGCAGAATCTTGCCGACCGGCGACTTCGGGATGTCGTCGACGAAGACGTAATCGCGCGGGCGCTTGAAGTTGACGAGGTCGGACTGGCGGCACCATGCATCGAGCGAGTCGGAATCGACGTACTCGCGGCGCTTGATGAATGCAACCACGCGCTGGCCCCAGCGCTCGTCCTTGACACCCGCGACCGCGACTTCATCGACGGCGGGATGCAGCGACAACACCGATTCGATATCCACCGGCGAGATGTTTTCTCCGCCGCTGATGATCATGTCGTCGACGCGGCCCGTTACGTACAGATCGCCGTCGCGGTCGAGATAGCCCGTGTCCCCGGTGAAGTACCAGCCCTCGCGCAAGCACTTCGCATTCGCGTCCGGGCGATTCCAGTAGCCTTCGAAGGCTTCGTCGCCGAGCAGGTCCACGATGATCTGCCCTTCTTCGCCGGCTTCGGCGATCTCATCGGGCGAGAGCGCATCGAGCTTGACGACGCGCAGCCGCGTATTGATGCCCGCGCGGCCCGCGCTGCCGGGCTTCTTTGTGGCGTCCTGGTCGATGCTGAACGTGTAGACCTCGGACGAGCCGTAGTGATTGACGAAGAGCTCCGGCTCGAACGCGGCCGAGAGGCGCTTGAGCAGGCCGTCGTTCATCGGTGCGCCCGCGAAGCCGAGTTTTCTGACCGACGACGTGTCCGTGTCCGCGAACGCGCTGTCGGCGAGCAGATCGTGATAGAGCGTCGGCACGAGATAGAGGCAGGTGAGCGCGTGCTTCGAGATGCATTCGAGCGCGAGCTTCGCGTTCCAGCGCCGCACGCAGACGAAAAGGCCATCGACGAGCGCCATCGCGAGCAGCGAGCGCACACCCATCGTGTGATAGAGCGGCATCACGCCAAGCGTGCGTTCGCCGCGCCTGTACAGGTTCTGCGCGACGTGCGCCAGCGCGCCCGCGCGTTCATGCCGATGCCGGCGCGGCACGCCCTTGCCTTTGCCCGTCGTGCCGGACGTGTAAAGGATCAGCGAGATATCGTCGGCGGTGGCGTGCGTCTTGTCGGTCACGTCGCCGCTGCGCGTTCGTTCGACGATGAGCGCATCGAAGGGGGTGGTGCGACCGGGCGCATTGTCGAGTCCGACGCGCGGCACATTTTGCGCGGCGGCGCTCTGCGCGACGGAATCGGCGCTGACGGGTTCGTAGACGATCCCCTTCGCCCCGGCGTCGGTCACGCAGTAGTCGACTTCTTCCGGCTTCGCGCGCCAGTTGAGCGGCACGATCACGATGCCCGCAAACTGTCCGGCCCAATGCAGCGTCGCCATTTCCCAGCGGTTTTGCAGCACGACGAGCAGCCGGTCGCCGCGTTGCAGGCCGAGCTCGCGCAGGCCATCGGCGACATTCAGGATCATGCGATGCCACTGCGCGTACGTCAGTTGCACATCGCCATCGACGAGCGCGAGCGCGTTCGGACTGCGCTCGACGCTTTGCAGGAACGTGCGTCCGAGATCAAGCATGTGCGACCTCCTTCGTGCTTGCCTCGGCCCGGCGGCGCGCCGCCACGTCGAGCACGGCGGCTACGATCGGCGTGTAGCCCGTACAGCGGCAGATATGACCCGAGAGCATCTCGCGCACTTGCTCTTCGGACGGATCCGGCACGCGCCGCAGATAATCCGCGCACGACATCAGAATGCCCGCCGTACAGAAGCCGCATTGCAGTGCGTGATGCCGCTGGAACGCCTGCTGCAGGTCGCCAAGCGTCTGATCGGGCGCAAGGCCTTCGACGGTATCGACATGCCGCCCATCGGCCTGCACCGCGAGCATCAGGCACGAGCGCGCCGCGACGCCATCGACCTGCACGGTACATGCGCCGCACACGCCGTGTTCGCAGCCGACGTGCGTGCCCGTCGCGCCGAGTTCGTGCCGGATGAAGTCCGACAGCAGTTCGCGCGGCTCGCAATAGCCGCTTCGTTCGCGGCCGTTCAGCGTCAGCGCGATGCGCTGCGCTTTGCCGTGCCGCATGATGGTGTCCGACATCTTGCTCACTTTGCCTCCTCGATCACGCGCCATCCGAGTCGCCGGACCAGATTCCGGCGATATTTCGCGCTGATGTGCGCATCGTCCTGCGCGTTCAGTTTCCAGCTCAAATCGTTCAGTGCGCCGCGCAGGTCGTCGCCCTGCAGACGCGGCCATTGCTCCGTCACCGGCCGGTCCGCGACGCCGCCGACTGCAATACGGATCGACTCGTCGGTGACCACGGCCGCGCACGCGACGATCGCGAAATCGCCATGTCGCGCAGAAAATTCCGCGAACGCGTAGCGCTCGCCTGCCTTGCGCAGCGGGAAGCGCACCGCTTCGACGAGTTCGTCGGGCTCGCGCGCGGTCATCAGCATTCCCTGAAAGAAGTCCTGCGCGGCGAGCGTGCGGCGCCTCTTTCGCGAGCGCAGCATCACCTCGCCGCCGAGCGCCGAAAGCACGAGCGGCAACTCGGCGCTCGGGTCCGCATGCGCGATCGATCCGCACACGGTTCCGCGATTGCGAATCTGAAGGTGCGAGATATGCGGGAAGGCCATCGCGAGCAGCGGCGCTTCGTCGGTGAGCGTGCTGCGCCATTCGACGCTGCCTTGCGTCGCCGCGGCGCTCACGACGAGATGCCCCGCCTGCTTGTCCACGCGCACGGCATCGAGTTCGGCGGTGCGCGAGATATCGACGAGCACCTTCGGCTGCGCGAGCCGCATATTGAGCACGGCCATCAGCGACTGGCCGCCCGCCAGCACGCGGGCGTCTTCGCCGTATTGCGCGAGCGCGTCGAGCGCGTCTTGCGCGGTCATCGCGCGCAGGTAATCGAACGGTGCGGGCTTCATGCGTGTCTCCTGAAACGTGCAAGGAGTCTTGCGATCCACGATCCGTGCGCTTGCGCGGGCTTGCCCGCCGCCTGCCGTCCGAGCGATTCGAACAACTGCTTGAGCACGACCTTCGCCGCGCCTTCGAGCATGCGGCCGCCGACCGCCGCGACCTTGCCCGATACCTGCGCTTCGTAGTCGTACGTGAGCCGCGTGCCGCTGCCTTGCGGCGTCAGTTCGACGAGACCGCTGCCGCGCGCGCTGCCGAGCGGCGAGATCCCCGCGCCAGCGAGTCGCAGGCGGCGCGGCGCATCGATCTCCGACAAGCCGATACGCGCTTCGAAACGCGCCTTGATCATGCCGACGCCGACGGTCACGTCCGCGCGATACTGGTTCGGCGCCGTCTCTTCGAGCGCGTGACAGCCGGGAATGACGTTCGCGAGTGCCTTCGGATCGAGCAGCACGGCGAACACAGCTTCGGGTGTCGCGGGCAGGTCGACCGCGCCCTGCGCCGTCAGTGCGCGTCCGCCGCCTGGCGTCGCGGGCTTCGTGGCGGGCGCTTCGCGATATTCCGGCCGCGACGGTTCGGGATCGTCCATGCCGATCATCGCCATCACTCTGGGCGGCGTGAGCGGCAGGCGAATGTCTTCGACGCCGAGCGCGTCCGCCACCGCATTCGCGATGCACGGCGGCGTGCTCATGTTGTTGCCTTCGCCGAGACCCTTCGCGCCAAGCGGCGTGAAAGGCGAAGGCGTCTCCAGATGCACGATCAGCGGATCGGGCACTTCGCAGGTCGTCGGCATCAGATAGTCGGCGAGCGTGCCGGACTGGAAGCTGCCGTCCGCGCCGTAGCGGAACTCTTCCATCAGCGCCGCGCCGACGCCTTGCGCGAACGCGCCGCGAATCTGGCCATCGGCGAGTGCGGGATTGAGGATGGTGCCGGCGTCGTGCACGGTCACATATCGGTCGATGCGCACGCGTCCCGTCACGCGATCCACTTCGACGCCGCACATGTCGAACGCGAAGCCATACGCCGCCGATGTATTGATGCGGTCCTGTTCGTCGGGCGCATCCATGTGCGGCGGCGACCAGAACACGGTTTCGCGCAGGCCCGGCTCTTCGCCCTCGGGCAAGAGCGCGGGCGCCCAGTGCGGCGCATTGCTCGCGGCGCGCGCGAACGGCAGCGCGCGGTCTTCGGTGTCGTGCGGAAAGACGCGCGCGCCTTCGAAGCGCACGTCGCCGGGCGCGCAGTTGAACTGCTTCGCGAGCACGCGCGCGAGCTTGTCGCGCACGCGCGTCGCGGCGAGATGCACCGTGCCCGCCACCGCGCCCGCGAACCGGCTCGAATAATTGCCCGCCGCGACGGACCAGGCGTCCTTGTGCGTATCGAATTCGACGTTGACGACGATGTCCTTCGGATCGAGCCCGAGCACATCGGCGACGACTTGCGCGCACACTGTCATGTGGCCCTGGCCCGCGGGCGTCGATGCGATCGTGACGACCACGCCACCGAGCAGATCGACGCTGACGGTCGCGCTCGCGATCGCGCCGTTCTTCGGCCCGGCTTTCCTGCGTGCGTCGGCGGGCATCACGGTCGTGATGTAGCCCATGTTCGATACCGACGGCTCGACGATCGCCGCGAAGCCGATGCCATACAGCCGCCCTTCGTTGCGCGCGGCGTCGCGGCGCGCAACGAGTTCCCGGTATCCGCCTTCGTCGAGTGAACGGCGCAGCGCTTCCTGATAATTGCCCGAATCGAGCAGCGCGCCCGCCGCCGCGCGATACGGGAACGCATCGGCGGGAACGAAGTTGCGGCGATACACGTCGAGCACATCGAGCTTCAGTTCGATCGCGATGCGCTGGATCAGCCGCTCCAGCGCGAAGTACACCTGCGGCCCGCCGAAGCCGCGCACGAGCCCCGTCGGCGTCTTGTTCGTCAGCACGACGCGATTGCGCACGAGCAGATTCGGGATCGCGTACGCGCCCGTCAGGCAGCCGTGCATCCGGTAGAACGTCGCGGGCTCGGGCGCGCGCACGTAGCCGCCGACGTCTTCCAACTGATCGTAAGACAGCGCGACGATGCGGCCATCCGCTTCGACGGCCGCTTCTATCGTTGAAACACGCGCCGTCGCCGATGTCGCCGCGCTCAAGTGTTCGAGCCGATCCTCGACCCACTTCACCGGCGCGCCCGCCTTGCGCGACGCGAGGCACATCAGCACGACATATGGAAACACGGCCTGCTTCACGCCGAAGCTGCCGCCGGAATCGCGCGGGGCCTTATGACGCAGGCGATTGGCGGGCACGTTCAACGCCATGGCCATGACGGCGTGCAGCGAGAACGGCCCCATGAAATTCGACGTGACGTCGTAGCCTTCATCGCCCGAAAGATACTCGGCGATGACCACGCCGCACTCGATCGGCGCGCACGTGTTGCGCGGATAATGCGCGACCAGCTTCACGCGATGCGGCGCGCGCTCGAAGGCCGCTTCCGGCTCGCCGTAGCGGAAATGCCGGTCGCTGATGACGTTGCTGCCGACGCGTTCGTGCAGCACCTGTCATTTTCAGAAGACGACTGCACCAGTTCGCGGGGCAGGCCGACCGGTGTGCAGCCGACTTCTGAACGGGCCGTGTCAGCAGTCCTATGCACGAAGTACCGCAAGGGGGCCGGAATTGCTCAGAACTCCCCTGCACGATGCGGCCTTGTTATGTGGTCGCATTGTGACTACAATGTGAGTATCTGAATCGTTCCCGGAGAATTACCATGAGTACCACTGCCGACACCTACGTCCGCGCCCGCATCGACACCAACACCAAGGAGCGTGCCGCCAGCGCGCTCGAAGCAATGGGGTTGTCGATTTCCGACGCCATCCGCCTGCTGATGCTGCGCATCGCCGACGAACACCGCCTGCCCTTCGATGTGAAGGTGCCCAATGCCACCACCAAGAAGGCCATTGCCGAACTGGAAGCGGGCAAGGGCAAGAAGTTCACCAGCGTGGACGATCTGATGGCGGATTTGCATGCGGACGATTGACCGTTCCTCCGCGTTCAAACGCGATTACAAGCGCGAGGCCAAGGGCCAGCACCGCGCCACGCTCGATGACGCGCTCAAGCCGGTATTGGTCGCGCTGGCGACCGATCAGCCCCTCGATGCGCGCTACCGCGATCACGACCTTTCCGGCGATTGGGCGGGCTACCGTGAATGCCACATCAAGCCCGACCTGCTGCTGATCTACCGCAAGTCCGATCCCGACATCCTGCGCCTGGCGCGGCTTGGCTCGCACAGCGAGCTTTTCGGCTGACGCCAGCCGCCTTGTCCGTCAAACGATCATTAGGCGGCCAAACCGGACGCCTGTCCGAAAACATCTTTCGCAACGGGATGACGGACAATAAGATAGGCGGACGGTATAACGGACAAATGGGCGGAAAGGGGTCGTCTCAGAAAACGGAAAATAAAGCACGCTAAGCCGGTTGCAGCGGCCGTAGCGGCCTGAACTTGCCCGCGCCGATCTTGGCGCTGCTGCGCCAGAGGTAATCGCCGGTCAGGTTGATGTGCTCCCAGCCGAGCGGCGACAGGTACTGCAACAGGCCGTCATCGACGGCTTGACCGTGGCCACGCAAGGCGTTCGCGGCCCGCTCCAGATAGACCGTGTTCCATAGCACGATGGCCGCCGTCACCAGGTTGAGGCCGGCAAGCCGGTGGACGGCGAGCTGCTGCAATTCCTGTCGCCGCTGGGCTGGGAGCACATCAACCTAACCGGCGATTACGTCTGGCGGCAGAGCCGCAGACTGGAAGACGGGAAGTTTCGGCCCCTACGGATGCCCGGAAAACCTTAGCGTACGATTTTTTCCGAATTCTGCGGGCTCCCCAGCTACACCTTCGCCGAAGCCACCTGGTCGCAGCAGTTACCTGACTGGCTGGGCTCACATGCCCGCTGCTTCTCCTTTCTCGGCGGTGTGCCGGAGATCGTGGTGCCGGACAACCTGCGAAGCGCGGTGAGTAAGAGCCATCGCTACGAGCCGGACATCAACCCGAGCTACCGCGATCTGGCCGAGCACTATGGCGTGGCGGTGGTGCCGGCGCGGGCGCGTAAGCCGCGCGACAAGGCTAAGGCCGAGGTCGGCGTGCAGGTGGTCGAGCGCTGGATCCTCGCCGCGCTGAGGAACCGCCAGTTCTTCTCCCTGGACGAACTCAACAGCGCCATCGCCTTATTGCTGGAGCGGCTCAACCGACGACCGTTTCGCAAGCTGCCGGGCTCCCGGCACTCGGCCTTCGAAGCCCTGGATCGTCCAGCGCTGCGCCCACTGCCGGAGCAGCCCTACGTCTATGCCGAGTGGAAGAAGGCGCGGGTGCACATCGACTACCACGTCGAGGTCGATGGGCACTACTACTCGGTGCCGTACCAACTGGTGAAGAAACAACTGGAAGTACGCCTGACAGCGCGCACGGTGGAGTGCTTCCACGCCAATCAGCGGGTGGCCAGCCACCTTCGCTCACCGCACAAGGGCCGGCACAGCACACAGGCCGAGCACATGCCCAAGAGTCATCGCGAGCATGCCGAGTGGACGCCACAACGGCTGATCCGCTGGGCTGAGCAGACCGGGCCGAACACGGCCGGCGTGATCAGCCACATCCTCGAACGGCGCATCCACCCAACCCAAGGCTACCGGGCCTGCCTGGGCATCCTGCGCCTGGGCAAGACCCATGGCGAAGTGCGCTTGGAGTTGGCCTGCCGTCGCGCCCTCAGCCTCGGTGCGTGCAGCTACAAGAGCCTCGAATCGATCCTGCGCCAGGGGCTGGAAAACCTGCCGCTGGCCCAGCAGCACCTGCCCCTGCTGCCGGACGACCACGCCAACCTGCGCGGCCCCGGCTACTACCACTGAACACAAGGAATCCCACCATGCTGCCCCATCCGACCCTGGACAAGCTCCAGACCCTGCGCCTGACCGGCATGCTCAAGGCACTCGCCGAGCAACTGAAAACCCCCGACATCGACAGCCTGAGCTTCGTGGAACGCCTCGGCCTGCTGGTCGACCGCGAACTGACCGAACGCGACGACAAGCGCCTCAGCAGCCGCCTGCGTCAGGCCCGGCTCAAGCACAACGCCTGCCTCGAAGACATCGACTACCGCAGCCCGCGCGGGCTGGACAAGGCCCTGATCCTGCAACTGGCTAGCGGCCAGTGGCTGCGCGACGGCCTCAACCTGATTATCAACGGCCCGACTGGCGTCGGTAAAACCTGGCTGGCCTGCGCCCTGGCACACCAGGCCTGCCGAGAGGGCTACAGCGTGCGTTACCTGCGCTTGCCGCGCCTACTGGAAGAGTTGGGCTTGGCCCATGGCGACGGGCGCTTCGCCAAGCTGATGAGCGGCTATGCCAAGACCGACCTGCTGATCCTCGACGACTGGGGCCTGGCGCCGTTCACCGCTGAGCAGCGTCGCGACATGCTGGAGCTACTGGACGACCGCTACGGCCAGCGCTCGACCCTCGTGACCAGCCAAATGCCCGTGGACAACTGGCACGAACTGATCGGCGATCCAACCCTGGCCGATGCCATCCTCGACCGCCTGGTGCATAACGCTTATCGGATCAACCTCAAGGGCGAATCGATGAGAAAGCGGGTGAAGAAATTGACGACACCGGGCGCCTCAGACTAACAATGCAACCCCTGCGTCGCTGCGCTCCGACTGCCCGGCCGGATGGCCGTGGAACAGGTGGCCAGATGGCCGTGGAATGCCTGGCCAGATGAGAGCGGACTGGGTGGCCGGATGGCGTGGAATCCGCAGACTGCACCGCAAAGTGCTGTTGCCAGGTACTGTAAAATAGAAGAGTGAGCACTTGATTTGCTGGTGCTTTCAAACAACGGTGTTGTTTTTTTAACAGCCGAACTGGAAAGGGAGGCTGAGCTGCTCAGTGATCACTTTATCCGTTGGCTGATTTACGCCGGCATGTTCGCTACAGGCACTGAACGACAACGCAGATGGTATGATCTGTGCGTTCTGACTCGTCAAGGATCGGCCAATGGATCGTTTGTCTAATTTGCTCTCGCGGTTCGGCGTGCGGGCCAATCTGTTCTATGACGGCGACCTATGCGGCTCTGCATCTTACGATGGCGCCGAGCGGCGAGGTTATATCCATCTGCTTCAGGCCGGCAGCGTGACGTTGCTTGGTCCCGATCGCAAGGATTTGCAGCTCACTCGCCCTAGCTTGATTTTTATGCCACGCCCCGCCAAGCATCAATTGTTTGCGGGTGAGTCCGATGGCGCAAAGTTGTTGTGTGCTTCCATGGAGTTTGAGGGCGGAATTGATAATCCTTTGTCGGCTTCATTACCGGACTGTTTGGTGCTCGCACTCGATGATCTGCCCATGCTGGCAGACACGTTGGAGTGGATGTTTGCCGAGGCGGCAAATGTGCATTGTGGAAGGGAAGCCGCGCTTGAGCGCTTATTTGAGCTCCTAATCATTCTGTTGCTCCGTTACCTGCTCGATCATCACCAGTTGCGCACCGGAATGATGGCTGGACTGGCCGACATGCGGCTTGCCCGATCGCTTTTACAGATGCACAACTCCCCGGAACATGCCTGGTCAATAGCAGAGCTGGCCAGTGAGTCAAATATGTCACGCGCTGCGTATGCCGTGCATTTCAAGAGTGTCATCGGACAGACGCCTGCTGATTATTTGTTGAGTTGGCGAGTTAGCCTGGCTCAGAAGCTGATGCGAGAAGGGCGCTCGATTACGCTGATTGCAGCTCAAGTCGGCTACGAAAGTCCTTCGGCGCTGTCTCGCGCATTTAGACGCAAGACGGGGTTGAGCCCTCGTGACTGGTTGAAAGATCTGGCGGGGGAAAATGATGGCAAAAAGGCCTAAGGCATTACTGCCTTAAGCCATTGAAAAAATTATGCATTAATTTTACGTTTTTCCAGTTCAACCAGCGAATGGCCTGCCACAAATATCGAAACAGCAAGCAACCCTAAGTCTTTAAGCAGAAACTGACCTGGCGCAACGGAAATCGCCGGAAACCCTAAACTAGGCTCAATGACGCCCGGAGTGGAAAACATAAAGCTAAGGGTTGTGAAGAACAGGCCTGCAGACAGAGCGCCTCCTACCACGGATAGTTTGGGCGACAGCATGCGGCCTGCGATCAGAGTGCCGATCGAAATCTCTAGTATGCCGAGCAGGCTGGAGAACATGTCGACCGAAAAAATGCTATACACCCATCCCAAAAGCGGGCTGTTGCTCACCAGTGGAACCAGGCCCTCGGCCTCGTAGTGGGTAAATTTCATGCCGCCGAACCAGAAGTAAATAATAGCGAGAGCCAAGTACGCGCCATAGATACCTAGCCCCATAGTTTTGGTTCCAAGCGTTAAGTGGGCCTGTACGCTGGACTTCGAGTTTTCAATGCCTATGGTTTTCATGTCTGAGCTTCCAGTAGTGAGTGAGAGTGTGTTGGCTGCCGAACGCCGTATGCGTTGGCGATGAGATGATTATGGCTGGCATCTCTAATCAAGAGGCATCAGAAAGTATTGATTTCAGTGCAGATCGTCTTGGGCGGTGCAATTCGCGATGAAGGGATCGCCGTGGAGAGCGATGAGTGCACTATTTCGATAAAGGAGTCGTTTTACATAGGTCGATGAAGCGCGTTGCGGCATCGCCTACTGTCATTTCTCAAATCTGACTATGGGGCTTGGGGCGAAGGGCGGCACTGACTAGGCTTAGAACAGCTACCAACTAGCCGCGCGGCCGCGATGCACAAAGAATGGTAACTGAGCCGTGAGTGCGGTGGGCGCCCGCATTTATTTCCAAACCCTACAGATACATCGATCTTCGACTTCAACCGGGCAGATAGGGGTCGTCTCAGAAAACGGAAAATAAAGCACGCTAAGCGTGCGTGGAGGCTGGCACCCAGCGGTACAGCGTCGGAATGGACACGCCGAGGTTCTTGGCCACGTCCTTGGGCGGCACCCCGCTGGCCAGCAGCTTCTTGGCCGACTCGATCTTGCTGTCGGTCATCTTCGGCTTGCGGCCGCCTTTGCGGCCGAGCTGCTTGGCGACTTCCAGCCCGGCGCGGGTGCGCTCGACGGTCAGCTCGCGCTCCATTTCGGCAAGGCTCGCCATGACGTGGAAGAAGAACCGCCCGGATGGTGTGCCGGTGTCGATGGAGTCGGTGAGGCTCCTGAACTGGACACCGTGCTTGTGCAGATCGCCGACCAGATCGACCAGTTGCTTGACCGACCGGCCCAGCCGGTCGAGCTTCCAGACGACCAAAGTATCGCCTTCGCGCAGCATTTCGAGCGTCTTGGCCAAGCCAGGCCGGTCTGCCCGCGTGCCACTCACCTTGTCCTCGAAGACCTTTTTACATCCGGCCTTGCTCAAGGCTTCGCGTTGCAGCTCCAGGTTCTGATCCTGCGTCGAGACGCGCGCATAGCCAATCAACATGGCTTGTCTCGCGCCCGGTCGATGCGTTCCTGCATCGCCTGCATCACTTCTTCGTGGGTGTACGATCTGGCGTTGGCGTCGGTGGCTTGCCGCAGGGCTTCCTCAACCTCGCGCGTCATCCGCTCGTAATCCTCCGGCCACAGCGCTTGCTCCATGCGCAGCGACGCCTGACCCAGCAGGTGCAGCAGGCTGAACAGCCGCATGTCGTTGGTGGCGACGATGCGCTCCCGAATCTGCTCCTGAATAGCTTCGCTAGCCCGATGCGCTTGTGGTGTGGCAGTCCCCTCGTAGTCAGCGGGGAATTCCGCTTCCTCGGCAATCCTTGCCCAGGCGCTGGCCAGCGCCTCGATGGTTGACGTGCTCATTTCCGCCGCTCCTGTGCTCTTTGGCGAATCAACCGGCCAAGGGGCCTCGACGCGAAAACCAGCAGCATCACGCCTATCGGATACCAGGTCGAGAAGACCACCAAGGCATCGAAGGCTGGCCGTCCGGTGTTGGTAGGCAGTACGGCGGTCACAGCCATCAACCCGCCGACCGTCCAGATGATGCGCCACACGTAGGGCATCACGCGGGGCACGTAGCCGTCATCGAAAGCGGTCTGGTAGTAGCGGCGCAGGCCGCGCTCGGCAAGCGCCTGGCGCTGCCGCTCCGACAGCGCATCCGTCCGGCCATACCAGCGCCGGAATGGTGGACAGCGCAGCAGCAAAGGGGTGAAGAGGATCATCACCGCCACGATCGCGACACCCCACGCCATGACGGCGCCGGCATCGGGCCGCTTGGCGTTCTCGATCACGGGCGCGAAGACGCCCGGAGCACCGATCATCCAGAACAGCGCAATGTGCTGATGGAAGGAGAGCTTCATTTGCTCATCCACTTGCGCAGCAGGCGCTTTTTCAGGGAGGCGCGTTCTTGCGGGTTGCGTCCCTTGTGATTGGCGATGCGATCCGCCGTGGCGGCCTGGCGCTTGACGGGCCAGTAGGAGCGGCCATCCTTGCCCATCGACCAGACGCTGCTGGCCTGGTTTTCCAGCAGGGGCAGATGGGCGCTCAGGGCTTCGGGCGACGCGCTGGTCAGCGCCGTGCGCTCACGGGTGCGCCAGCGCTGATGCCAGAGCTTCTTGTCCTCGCGCTCGCTGCCGCAGGTCGTGTGCCCGACGATGGGTGTTTTGCGGCGGCTGCGGCTCATAACGTAGTGGTCTCCAAGAACATTCAGGACTGATCCCAGGCGTCGATGGTCAAGACCTGATCGGCAGGACAGGCGGCTACGCGGTCGGGAACTGGATGGTGTTCAGTCTCATGCCGACCCCATTCGATTGATCGCGTCGCTTGCGGCACGCTGCGACGCAAGGAGGTTTGCGACCTGGTTTAGCAGCCGTGTCCGCTGCATGTCTGTTACCTATCTCCCCGACCGCTCATTGGACCAACTCCAGAGATTGGGCTCTATCGCTCAGCCAATACGAAACCGGCATTGGCTGATGCCACAACCGAGACGAACACAAATGGCTCGGTACCTGTATTTCGCGCCCCGTGCACTTGGCCCGGTCTTGCCACGGCTATCTCACCTTCCCTGAGGGCACGAACAATCCCATTGCCCTGAAAGTAATCAGCCATTCCCGACAAAACAGTCCACGTGTCTTGGCCGTGAGGATGAATGTGAGCCGCAATTTCCTGCCCGGGATGGACATGCCAAACCACGATAATTGAGTCTCGGGTTTCAAGCACAACGGAACGAATAGGCTCGCCTTCGGACGGCTGAACATACTCGGCTACAGAAAATATTCTCGATTCAACAGTCATCGGAGATCCCTCTTTCACAGTGCCCCCAGACAGGCTGGATATGAGTTCTAACTCGAATTTGAACGGGAGGCTGGTCGTGCGGTCGTGCAGTTGCCGATGAGCGTGTCGGCTGCTGCCTCCTTGCCCACCAGCGAACTCACGTCCGTTGCGGCCATCCAGAAGGTCTTGCCCGAGCGCGGCTCATAGGTCGCGGGATCGAACACGCCAGAGGGGCCGAACATCGGCGGCTTGATTGGTCATGGCTCCATGCCTTTGTCGTTACGGTCTTCATCGTCGGCATCCTGACGCACGGCGGGCAATTGCTGGAGCAACGCCGGCAGCCATTCCTGTACCGTCTCCCACACCACATCGAGGTTGATGTCGAAATAGCCGTGAGCCATGCGATTACGCATATTGCGCATGCTGCGCCACGGCACGTCGGCATGCGCCTGGGTGAACTCGACGTAGCCATCCATCACCTTTGTGGCCGCCTCGCCGATGACGATCAGGCTCATGATGACGGCCTGCTGGGTGCGCTTGTCGGCCAAGAAGTCGTCCTTGGCCATCCCTTCCACGAAGCTGCGCGCATCGGTTGCGGCCTGCTGAATGTGGTCGAGGTAATCGGGCAGGCGGTTCTCGCTCATATCGGTTGCGCCTCCGCGAGCACCTTGGCCCGGAACTTCGGCGGCAGGTCGCCGGGAGTCAGCAGATCGACGTCAACGCCGAGCAGCGATTTCAGTTCTTCTTCCAAATCGCCCAAGTCCAACAACGTGGCACCGGGCAGCGCATCGACCAACAGGTCGAGGTCGCTGCCATCCCGGTCGGTGCCATGCAGCACCGAGCCGAAGACGCGCGGGTTCGCGGCGCGAAAGCGGCCTACCGCTTCACGCACTGCGCTTCGCTTCATGTCAAGCACAACAGACGGTCGCATGGGCATCCTTTCTTATCGAAACTCGTTGAGATGATATGCAATCAAGAATAGAATTTCAAGAACTATTTTCGAGAATCGCAATGCCTTGATTCCCGTGCCGCGCCGGTTGTCATTTTCAGAAGGCGATAGCACGAATTATCAAAAGTCGGCCGCACGGTTTTTTCTGACGGTTGACGTCACCTCAGAAAACGGAAAATAAAGCACGCTTAGGCGTAGTTCCCTTGGCTACACCGCGTCGGTACTGCGCGGTTCTTTCTTCCCTTGCAGTGAAGCAATCAGCGGGCAAGAAACATTCCCCTGCCGCAGGTGGCAGGCACACACAAGTTCGGAAAGCACCGACTCCATACGCGCCAAGTCAGTCATTTTTTCGCGCACGTCCTTGAGCTTGTGCTCGGCCAGACTACTGGCTTCCTCGCAATGGGTGCCATCCTCCAGCCGCAGCAGTTCGGCTATTTCATCCAGACTGAAGCCCAGCCGCTGGGCTGATTTCACGAACCGCACCCGCGTTACATCCGCCTCGCCATAGCGGCGGATGCTGCCGTAAGGCTTGTCCGGCTCCGGCAACAAGCCCTTGCGCTGATAGAACCGGATGGTCTCTACGTTGACCCCGGCCGCCTTGGCGAAAACGCCGATGGTCAGATTTTCCAAATTGTTTTCCATATTGCTTGACTCCGTACATGACTACGGAAGTAAGGTTACGCTATCCAATTTAAATTCGAAAGGACACGCGCATGTCTGAACCACAAAACGGGCGCGGGGCGCTCTTCGCCGGCGGGCTGGCTGCCATCCTCGCCTCGGCCTGCTGCCTGGGGCCGCTGGTTCTGGTCACCTTGGGGTTCAGCGGCGCTTGGATCGGCAACCTGACGGTATTGGAGCCGTATCGGCCGATCTTCATCGGCGCGGCGCTGGTTGCACTGTTCTTTGCCTGGCGGCGCATCGTCCGACCGACCGCAGCCTGCAAGCCGGGCGAGGTGTGCGCGATTCCGCAAGTGCGCAC
>NZ_SCNZ01000076.1:0-26448 GCF_005502655.1 Burkholderia sp. 4NA327C6
GGTGGACTCCTTGCTGTTCGCGGCGCGCATTGCCGCTGCGGGCTACGCCCTTCGCGCTAATGCGCGCCAGCATGAAAAACCAACCACTGTCAGATTTAGTCTAGTCCACCGCACCTCAGGAATTGGGTGGGCGACCGCTGTACGTCGTCCATGCCAATTCGATGAACCCCTCGTCCGCCCCGCCGCCCATCTCGAATCCCGGCACGTCTTCGAGAAGTAGCAGCAGGCTTTCGGCGAAATCTGCTCGCGGGAGGTTGCCGCCGAAGTCTTCGCGCACAGCAGCAGCCAGATCGCAAACCTGCTCGTTGGTCAATGTCCGGAAATTGTTGGGGTATTGGGATTCGTCCATGTGAGGACTATCCCAGCAGTTCAGTGGTCTGCACAACGCAACAGCCAATGACTCGATCTGCGGCGGATTCAACCGGTCGATGCAACACCTCCACTGCTTACGCCCCGTCTAGTGTGTTACATCGACCGGTTGAATCCGCCCCTCGTAGCGGCCATCGAAAACCCGCCCGATACAATGAGCGCTTCAAAAAACCAGTCTGGCCGTCTGCCGTGGCAAGCAGAAGTGAATTGAATAGCCTCTCCTTAAGAGCCTTTATTCCATTACGGACCTGTGCGCAGACAGATCCAGTACCTCTATTTGATCGTATTGGAACTCGAATGGTACAGGTGGCAATCCTGGGCGGCGCATAAAGCGCTGTTCCATTCCGGCGATGATCATATCGGTCAGCCGCTCATTTTTCTCTTTCTTATCCATATCAAGCTATGGGAACCCTTCTCAAATTTGGGCGATGGTTGTTGATGACGTACGGCGTATGTTTTAACACCAGTCCAGCGGAAAGGAGCGATCTCAGGTTTGCTGGCTTCGACGATAGAGTTCGGCAACCCAAGGTGAATGGTTTTTATCTTGATAGACGATGCACAACGCCCTCCTCGCCCGTGTTGCACCGACGTAGAAAAGCCTCCGCGCTTCACGAAGTGCGCGCTCATTTTTCTTATCACGCCAACTGGGGATGTCGCCATCGTTCATGCCGAATAGAATAACGGCATCAAACTCGCGCCCTTTAGCACTATGAAGCGTACTGAGAGTAGCGCGCCCGGTGCCTTCCGCACGGCCCGCAAAGACATTGAGTGGGAGGTCCCGGTCCGTCGCTGGGTCGGTCTTTTTCGTCAGATCGGAGCAGACCTCCCATTCCTGATGAGCGTTGCGGGAAATGGCCTGCCAAGGTCCGATTAGAACCCGGTTCAAGCGTTGCAGCCACGCATGAGCGGTTTCACCTGCACCGATACCCGCGTTAAGGAATGAGATGAGCTGTCGAGACAGCTCCTGTTCTTCAGCATCGGAAGCTCGCCCACCATAGACTATGCCCAAGGCTTGTCCTAGCAATCGGCTGTACGGCGGTTCGGCGTCACGCCATCCGCCAGTAACCCATCCAGCGCAGGCTTCGATGAAACGAGCGAGGCGTGAACTGCGTTTAATCAAAGCATTGGCATCGGTGCGAACAAACGGGGTGCCGACGCTTTCGAGCGCTTCAGCAACCTTATCACCGAGCCAAGCAGCACGATAAAGAATTGCTATTTGCTCCAGCGGGAACCCTTGGCTAAGCAGTGCCGGCAACACTGTTTCGGCAAGATGTTGAGCCTGATGGGCATGATCGCCTTTAGCCGGCCAAAACGAGAGTTCACCCTCAGGCCGATCGTCAAGACCCCGATAATCGCGCTCCTCGCCGAGTGCCCCCATAGACGCCCGGATGATCTTCGCACCTGAACGGTAGTTGAAGCGCAGTCGAATGGTTTCGACTCCAACGCGCTCGGTGAGCTGCAGCAGTAGCGCAGGATTTGCACCTGTGAAGCCATAGATCGACTGATCAGCGTCGCCTACCGCGAACAGGCGTATGCCACCGTCAAAGCAGAGCAAGAGGACCAGTTCGTGCAACGCATGCCCGAGATCCTGATACTCGTCCACAAACAACACGGGAAAGCGTGCTCGCAACGCTTCGCGGATCCAGCGATGAGTTTTAATCATGCGGTACGCGATTAGCGGCATATCGTCGAAGTCTATAAGCCCCCTGTTACGTAACTCGGCCTCGTAAGCCGAGATGAAGTCGGCAAGCTCAGGGTTATCACCCCGCCATGCGTCCGCATCGCGATCGACGTCGCGACGGCGCTTTACCTCCGCAAAGCGCCAGCGCTCTTGCGGATCGCCCGGCTCATCGAAAACGGAGTCGTATGCCGCCTCAACGGCTGCGCGCGCCTGGGCCGGCGTCGCGACACGATAATTCTCTGGCAGAAACCCGCGAATGCAGCGGGCATATGGAGCGATGACTTGAGTCAGGGCGAAACTGTGTACCGTGCCGATGAAATTGCGTTCGCTACCAACGATGCCGAGCTTGGCTAGACGCGTTTCGAGCTCAATGGCGCATTCGTTGTTGTAGGTGATGCAAGCGATCCCGCGTGGATCAATAACATCCTCTACCAGCGTTCTGGCGATCGCTGTAGTCAACGTTTTGGTCTTTCCGCTGCCTGGACCCGCTAAGACGACGCAATGCTCGCGTTTACGGGCTGCGGCATCTTGCTCGGGGTTGGCTTTGAGGTCTGCGAGCGCTCTCGCCACTGCCAGATGGTTAGACACGGGAAGCCACAAAGTTGATGGCTGAAGCGATATATGCCGGTGGCTTCAGACCCGGGAGTCTTTTTGCGAGTTTCGCGCTTAGCCGACCTTTCCCGATGTCGGCGATCATGGACAAGAGGTGCTCCGGAACGACGGGCGTTCCCAAGCGCCAGGCGGCAATTCGAGCCGCGCGCGTCGGTCCAAACCCCTGTTCGTCAAGAATATCAAGCATCGCCTCGCGAAGATTGGGGGCGTTTATGACTGCAACTTCAAAGGTCAAGTCGTTCAGAAAAATGCCATAGGTTTCCCAAATCGCACTGAAGGTAGGAAAATCAGCCGATTCGCACCAAGCACGCTGCTCAGCCGTCAAGGGAACGACTCCCGAAGCGGCGCAGTATGCGTCCCATATTCCAAGCGTCCGCGCCTTTCCAAGTGGCGACTTGGCGCCGGCGATGGGATCCCAATCGGTGACAACCGCGAAAGGCAGGCCAAGACTACCGGCGAGCTTCACGTAGGGCTCGAAATGGACGCCCGCGACATTGCAGACGGTAATGCCGAGCCGATCCAGATCGAGGCCCAACGCCTCGGCAAATCCGGGCAGCAGTGCTTCTTCGGCATCGCCTTCCACGAAGATCACGCCTCGCGCGAAAAGCAGTTCGGATCTCGTAGCGGTCAGATAGCGCTCAATGTCGTCAAGTTCCTCGTTTGTGACCGGCAACTCCGCAAGCGAATAGACTTGCGACGCGCCGTTCACCGATCGCAAGCTCACTATCGAACGGAGCGGCACAACCGCAGCCAATGTCGGGGAATGGCTCGTGACGACAAGTGCCTGTGCCGGGTCAGCTTTTTGAAATAGCTTATCGAATACAGCCCGCTGAAGTTGAGGATGGAGGTGAGCCTCCGGTTCCTCGATACAAAGCAGCGAATAGTTGCGTTCATTCTTGGCACGCCGCCAAGCAAACTCCGCCAATTTCAAAGTGATCAAGGCGACATTCGCAGAGCCCAGGCTTGCCTCAGCAATGCTGCGTTTGCCGTTATCGATGAACATTGCAATTGAACGGAACAATCGAAGCGGATCGGTGGGCGCAAAGCGTAGGCGTGCATCAATGTCATGCGCGCTTCCGGCAAGGTCCAGAATGCCAGCGCGGAGGGAGTCTTCGAGCGCTTTAACCGACGGGAAACTTTCGAGCTTCTTGGTCGCACTTTCAAGCGTGGCAGCAACGCTATCCAGTTCACTACGACTGACTGTCGCCACGGCATCCTCGAGCAATGGGCGCAGCGGTGAGTTGCGCCACGATGCCAGTTGCCCCTCGGCGTCGCGCAACGCGTCGAGCATATCTAGCGCAACCCTGCGACGGACCCGGCTTGGGACGGCTCGGGATTCATCACCCCCACCGAAAACGATGAACTCGCAGTCCTCACCGGATTGTGGAGCGCCAGTGACGTCGGCTCGCTTTCGGTAAACGTAGCTCAGACGCGCTACTTTTGGATCGGCTGCCGTACGGAAGTCAGTGAGCAATGCAACCAGCGCGTCGTCGCCGTCGAATTCGGCGAAATCGAGATGCACTTCAATCTGCGGATTTTGGGTTAGGTCACAACCATCCCAAAAATCGGAGAGCTTCAGTTGCCTTGCGGAGTCGGGCAGCGTCGGATCGAGGACAAGCCGAATGGCAAACAGGAGATTGCTTTTCCCAACACGATTCTCGCCCAGCAGCACAACATTACCGACGAGCGGGACATCGATTCCCGCGAAATTTCGGAAGTTCCGAACGGTCAACCTTGCTAAGCGCACGCCACCCTCCCTTGGTCCCATCGCTCCCGGCCGTCAGCCTCTGCGCGCGGCTATCTCCGACAGTTGAAATTGGTAATTAATTTACCATTGGACAATAGGGCTAAATTACTCAAGAAGGCAAGTGACTCTGCTTGTGAATTCGGAAGCTCATCAACAGTTGGGGATGTGTACCGGTTTATGGCGGCACAGCAAAGTCGGCCGGAAGTAGCGAAGCGCTCGGTCATCGCTCGCAATTCTGGCTTGCTCACGCTTGCACTAGCTCGCCCATGCCGCGGAAATACTCCACCCCAGAGTTACCGGTACGGTTATCGCAGACCCAGAGACTTGGATTGCCGCCTTTGGGCGCCCCGCCGATTGGCCGGTCTCCGGCGCACAACTAACGCCTGAAGGTCTGCGTGCAGATATTGGCGAAGGGCCGCTCCTGGCCGCACTCGGCCTGCCACCCCAGCGACGCCACCGCTCCAGCATCGAGCGATGCCAGTCTCGCTGCCACCTCCCAAAACCTCCCCCTTGCCATCCTCCCCCGAACCCCTGTAGAATTGCGCGTTCTGCGGGCGTCGTATAATGGCCATTACCTCAGCTTCCCAAGCTGATGACGTGGGTTCGATTCCCATCGCCCGCTCCACTTTCCGGCTGCATCGCAGCCTGCGCATGAGCCGCCTCGTCGAAGGCGGCTTTTTTGTACCATGTGCCGGTTCCCCCGGCGCACCGCTGCGCAACGGGCCCTCGCCCGCAACCGAGCCTTTCTCTGTCACCGATGATGCACGACGATCCGAACGAAGCCGGCCTGCCGCCGCACGACGACGCCATTCCCGACGAAGCCGCCGAAGGCGCCGACGCAGTCAATCCGCTGCACCACCGCCGCATCCGCAGCTTCGTGACGCGCGCCGGCCGCGTATCGACCGGCCAGCGCCGCGCGATGGACGAACTCGGGCCGCGCTTCGTGGTGCCGTATGCGCCGGAGTTGCCCGACTGGAACGCGGTGTTCGGCCGCAGCGCACCGCGCATCCTCGAGATCGGCTTCGGGATGGGCGCATCGACCGCGGAAATCGCCGCGAACCGCCCCGGCGACGACTTCCTCGGCGTCGAGGTGCACGAACCGGGCGTCGGCGCACTGCTGAAGCTGATCGGCGAGCAGGATCTGTCGAACATCCGCATCATCCAGCACGACGCGGTCGAAGTGCTCGAGCACATGCTCGCGCCGGAAAGCCTCGACGGCGTGCACATCTTCTTCCCCGACCCGTGGCACAAGGCGCGCCACCACAAGCGCCGGCTGATCCAGCCGCCGCTCGTCGCGCATCTCGCGTCGCGCCTGAAGCCCGGCGCGTACATTCACTGCGCGACCGACTGGCAGAACTACGCGGAACAGATGCTCGAAGTGCTCGGCGCGGAGCCGACGCTCGAAAACACGGCCGCCGACTACGCGCCGCGCCCCGACTACCGCCCGGTGACGAAGTTCGAACGGCGCGGGCTGCGGCTCGGCCACGGCGTGTGGGACCTGGTGTTCCGCAAGCGCGCAGGCTGAGCCCTCCCGCCGAGTCGGGCGCACGCCGCCCTGCTCCGGACAAGAAAAAGCCCGACCGGCCTGTGCCGATCGGGCTTTTTCTTTTCATGCGAGGCGCGCCGGCCTTCGTGTTCGCGTCACGCCCAGTTCAGCCAGCCGCTGTACCCGACCAGCAGCACGAACAGCCCGAACGCGATCCGGTACCACGCGAACACCGTGAAGTCGTGCGTCGCGACGTAGCGCAGCAGCCAGCGCACGCACACGAACGCGCTGACGAAAGCCGCGACGAGCCCGAGCGCGAACAGGCCGAGCGAATCGACGGTGAACGCCTGCCAGTCCTTGACGGTTTCATAGAGCGTCGCGCCGAAGATGATCGGGATCGCGAGGAAAAACGAGAATTCGGTGGCCACGCGCCGGTCGAGGCCGAACAGCATCCCGCCGATGATCGTCGAGCCCGAGCGCGACATGCCGGGAATCAGCGCAAAACACTGCGCGATGCCGACCTTCAGCGCATCGAGCGGCGTCAGCGCATCGACCGACACCACGCGCGGCGGCTCGCTGCGCTCGCGCTGCCGCGCCTCGGCCCACAGGATGATCGCGCCGCCCACGACGAGCGCGAACGCAACGGGGACCGGCGAGAACAGCACGGCCTTGATCTTCTTCTCGAACAGGAGGCCGAGCGCAATGGCGGGAATCGTCGCGATCACGACGTTCAGCGTGAAGCGCCGCGCGTCGGGCCGGCTCGGCAGCCCGGACACGATGGACGCGATCCGTTGCCGGTATTCCCAGCAGACCGCGAGGATCGCGCCGAACTGGATCACGACGTCGAACGTCTTCGCGTGCGAATCGTTGAAATTCAGGAAGCTGCCCGCGACGATCAGGTGACCGGTGCTCGACACCGGCAGGAATTCCGTCAGCCCCTCGACGACGCCGAGGATCAAAGCCTTGCAGATCAGGATCCAGTCCATCCGTGGCCCAACTCCGAAATGGTCGAATGAATGGGCCACTCTTCCGCGCGCGGCCCCCCTCCGGCCGAGCGCGGTTCGTCGTCATTTTTCGACGATCGCCACGCGTATGCCGTTTGTAAGAATCGTAATTGTACCGGGTTCGTAGTTCACCCCGGCAAATTGCAGTTGTTCGGGCTTGAACGTATAGATCGGATAGTTGGTCAGCAACTGCGTCGCGAGCAGGCCGGCGGCCGCGCCGACCTGCTGCGCGTACATCTGCGCGTCGCCGTCGAGCGCGAGGCTGTCGACGGCCGGCGACCTCAGCACGACCGAGCGGCTCGGCGCGTCGTAAGCCAGCTGGCCCGACACGGTGAACTTGCCGCTGACGGGCGCGCGCAGGAAGGGGCTCACGAAGTGCGCGTCGAGCTGCACGGCCACGCGGTTCTGGTCGGGCAGCAGGTTGACGGCCGGGTTCGCGAGCGACACGTCGACGACCTGCGCGACCGTCTTCTGGTACGGGAACTTGCGCGCGACGGCTTTCTGCACGTCACCGCGCGAGAACGTGTAGTGATCGGGGATGAACGGGAACGTCGACGCACACGCGGCGAGCGAGAGCGTCACGCCGATGGCGCCGACGGTTGCGGCGAGAAAACGGCGCCGGCCGGGCGCGCAAGATGCGGTCATGCTGAACACTCTCCTGGTTGCGACGGCCGCGTCGCGGCCTCGAGACGCGTGAGCCACGCGAGCGCGTCGCCGCGCGACGCGCCGCACATGTCCGCGGCCGGCTGCAGCCCGGAACAGCACGCGGGCCGCTCGGGGCGGCCGAAGATCCGGCAGCGCAGATCGTCGCCGAGCTGCACGCAGCGCACGCCGGCGGGCTTGCCGTCGGGCATGCCGGGAATCGGGCTGGAAATCGACGGCGCGATGCAGCACGCACCGCAGCCCTCGCGGCACGCATGCGGCGGCGGGACGGCTGACGCCGGGCGGACAGGCAATTCGACGGACACTCGGCTCTCTCGAACGAACAACAAAAAACGGTGCGGCAACCGGACGCGGTGCCGGCAGCCCCACCCCGCATTGTGCCATCGCCGGCTGCGACGTTATTACACAATGCAGCCGAATCGCGCGTTTATATACTCGAAAGCATCTAAAAAGCGCGAGATCATCATGCGTTCCGGTTCTGCCGACACATTGTTCCGTCCCGATTTGCTCGCGAAATACGGCGCGAACGGGCCGCGCTATACGTCGTATCCCACCGCGCTGCAGTTCCGCGACGATTTCGACCCGACCGACTATGTCCGTGCGGCAAGCGACCCCGGCGCATCGTCGAGCGAGCTGTCGCTGTACTTCCACATTCCGTTCTGCAACACCGCGTGCTTCTACTGCGGCTGCAACAAGATCGCGACCAACAACCACCGCCGCGCGCGCCCGTATCTCGACCAGCTCAAGCGCGAGATGGCGCTGCAGGCCGCGCTGTTCGATCCCGCGCGCCCGGTCACGCAGCTGCACTGGGGCGGCGGCACGCCCACCTTCCTGTCCGACGATGAAACGGCCGAGCTGATGGCGGCCACGCGCGAGCACTTCGCGCTCGCGCCGGATGCCGACGCCGAGTTCTCGATCGAGATCGACCCGCGCACGGTCACGCCCGCGACGCTCGTCCACCTGCGCAACATCGGCTTCAACCGGCTGAGCCTCGGCGTGCAGGATTTCGATCCGGTCGTGCAGCAGGCGATCAACCGCATCCAGCCGCTGGCGATGACGGCCGACCTGCTCTCCGCCGCGCGCGCGACGGGCTTCCACTCGGTGAGCGTCGACCTGATCTACGGGCTGCCGCACCAGACCGTCTCCGTGTTCGCGCGCACGCTGGAAACGATCATCGAACTCGCCCCCGACCGGCTGTCGGTGTTCGGCTACGCGCACATGCCGCACCTGTTCAAGATGCAGCGGCAGATCGACGACGCGACGCTGCCGCCGCCGGAAACGCGCATCGCGCTGCTCGGCCTCGCGATCGACATGCTGACGTCGGCCGGCTACGTGTACATCGGGATGGACCACTTCGCGCGGCCGTCCGACGAACTCGTGCGGGCGCAGCGCAACGGCACGCTGCAGCGCAATTTCCAGGGCTACAGCACGCGCGCGGATACCGATCTCGTCGGGTTCGGCGTGTCGTCGATCGGCAAGGTCGGCGACGTCTACGCACAGAACGCGAAGGACCTGCCCGCCTACGGCGCCGCGCTCGACGCGGGCCGGCTCCCGATCGCGCGCGGCGTGCGGCTCACGCCCGACGACCGGCTGCGCCGCGACGTGATCACGCAACTGATGTGCAACCTCGACCTGCCGTTCTCGCACGTCGAGGCCGCGCACGGCATCCGCTTCGCCGATCATTTCGCGCGCGAACTCGACGCGCTGCGCCCGTTCGAGCGCGACGGGCTGCTGACGATCGCGGCCGACCGCCTGACGATCCATCCGGCCGGCCGGATGGTCGTGCGCAACATCGCGATGGCATTCGACGCGTATCTCGGCCAGACGCCGCAGCAGCGCTACTCGCGCACGGTCTGAGGCCGACGAGCCCGGCCGGCCGCACGCGGGCGGCCGGTTTGATACAGTGTGGGGCTTACGCTCCGCCAGAATCCGCACGATGCGCACCACCAAAGCGACCCACGCGGTCGAACGCCTGAAGACCCGCTCCGGCAACCCGCAATTCGCGGCCGTCGCGATGGCGGGCGGCCTGTTCTATCTCGTCGACCGCTCCGGCGGCACCGCCGAGAAGCGCTGCGAGCCGCTACCGCTCGACGAGTTCGTCAAGTTCGTCGACGAATTTGGCCCCAAAAAGCCGCGCAAGGCGAGCAAGCTCGATCTCGCGTTCGAGGCGCAGATCAAGAAGAGCAAGGGGTAAAGGTCTGTTGCAGGCCGCCTGAAGGCTTCGCGGCCGCCCCGTTTGGTACAATCACGAAGTTTCTCTATCCCCGCTGATGGCCGACCAGGCTGCGTGACCACACCATGAATATCGAAAACGCGCGTTTCAACATGATCGAACAACAGATCCGGCCGTGGGACGTGCTGGATCTCGACGTCCTGGGACTGCTGTCGATCGTCAAGCGTGAAAACTACGTTCAGGCCGAATACCGCGATCTCGCGTTCGCCGACCTCGAACTGCCGCTGCCGGGTGGCGGCAAGATGCTGTTCCCGCGCGTCGAAGCGCGCGTGCTGCAGGAGCTGACGGTCAAGAAGCACGAGAACGTGCTCGTGATCGGCGCCGGCTCGGGCTACCTGGCCGCGCTGTTCGCGCACCGCGCGCAGCACGTGACGGCCGTCGAGATCGACCCGACCAACGCGAAGTTCGCGGAAGACAACCTGCGCAACGACGGCGTGACCAACGCGGAAGTCGTGCTCGGCGACGGTTCGCGCGGCTGGGCCGGCAAGGCGCCGTATGACGTGATCTGCGTCGCGGGCGGCCTGCCCGTCGTGCCGCAGGAAATGCTCGAACAGCTGAAGGTCGGTGGCCGCCTCGCGGCATTCGTCGGCGGCCGTCCGGTAATGAAGGCGCAGATCATCACGCGCATCGACGACAAGCAGTACCGCGTCGCCGACGTGTTCGAAACGTACATCGACCACCTCGTCAACGCGATCGAGCCGTCGCGCTTCAAGTTCTGAGCGGCGGAGCCCCCATGCAGATCCTGACGGCCGCGATGCTCGCGGAATGGCTCGGCGACAAGGCGCGCCCCGCGCCGGTCGTGCTCGACGTGCGCGAACCGTGGGAAATCGCGACCGCGCACATCGCCGGCAGCGTGTCGATCCCGATGCAGCAGATTCCCGCGCGCAGCGAAGAGCTCGACGACGAAGCGGAAATCGTCTGCGTGTGCCATCACGGGATGCGCAGCGCGCAGGTCGCGATGTTCCTCGAATCGCGCGGCTTCACGAAGCTGTACAACCTGCAAGGCGGGATCGACGCGTGGTCGCGCGACGTCGATCCGTCCGTGCCGCGTTACTGATCCTGCCCGCGGCGCATCACGCGCCGCCTCGCCGACCGGCACCCTGCCGCCGGCCGCACTGATCCCCCGAACGGGCACGCATCGCGTGCCCGTTTCTCTTTTCCGCTCCGGTTCATCACTTCGACGGCACTGCGCTGCGCCCGCGCCCTGCCCGCGTGATGTGAAGTCGTGGTGCACGACGGTTCCAGCCCGATGCGCAGGCTCAGGCACCGGAACGGGGAACCGCGACCGTGCACCATTTATGCCCGCGAACCTGCACCGCGACGGACCGCGCATGCTGCACGACGCGTCATCCGCACCGTCACGACGCCCCGCACCGCCCCGCGCAGGCACGCCGGACGTGCATCCGCACGACTGGCACATGCCTTGCGTTACTCGTTGGCCGACGCCTTCAAGGCGCACGCATATCCAACACGTCAAGGGGAACCCGATGAAACGTCGCAGTCTGTTGAAGTTCGGTTCGATGGCCGGCGCACTCGCGCTCGCGGGCAAGAGCCCGTTCGTCCACGCGGCCGACGCGGGCACCGGCCCGATCAAGATCGGCATCCTGCACTCGCTGTCGGGCACGATGGCGATCTCGGAGACGTCGCTGAAGGATACCGCGCTGATGACGATCGCCGACATCAACAAGAGCGGCGGCGTGATGGGCCGCAAGCTCGAGCCCGTGGTGGTCGATCCCGCGTCGAACTGGCCGCTGTTCGCGGAGAAGGCGCGCCAGTTGCTCACGCAGGACAAGGTCGCGTGCGTGTTCGGCTGCTGGACGTCGGTGTCGCGCAAATCGGTGCTGCCGGTGTTCGAGGAACTGAACGGGCTGCTCTACTACCCGGTGCAGTACGAAGGCGAGGAAATGTCGCGCAACGTGTTCTACACGGGCGCGGCGCCCAACCAGCAGGCGATCCCGGCCGTCGAGTACCTGATGAGCGCGGAAGGCGGCGGCGCGAAGCGCTTCTTCCTGCTCGGCACCGACTACGTGTATCCGCGCACGACCAACAAGATCCTGCGCGCGTTCCTGAAATCGAAGGGCGTGAAGGACGCGGATATTCAGGAGGTCTACACGCCGTTCGGCCATAGCGACTATCAGACCATCGTCGCGAACATCAAGAACTTCTCGCAAGGCGGCAAGACGACCGTGATCTCGACGATCAACGGCGACTCGAACGTGCCGTTCTACAAGGAGCTCGGCAACCAGGGGATCAAGGCGACCGACGTGCCGGTCGTCGCGTTCTCGGTCGGCGAGGAAGAACTGCGCGGGATCGACACGAAGCCGCTCGTCGGCCACCTCGCCGCGTGGAATTACTTCATGTCGGTGAAGAACCCGACCAACACGAAGTTCAAGGACCAGTTCGCCGCGTGGGTGAAGGCGAACAACCTGCCGGGCGGCGCGAAGCGCGTGACCAACGACCCGATGGAAGCGACCTACGTCGGCATCCACATGTGGAAGCAGGCCGTCGAGAAGGCGAAGAGCACCGACGTCGACAAGGTGCGCGTCGCGATGATCGGCCAGACCGTCGCCGCGCCGTCGGGCTTCACGCTCGCGATGGACGGCAACCATCACCTGCACAAGCCGGTGATGATCGGCGAAATTCGCGGCGACGGGCAGTTCAACGTGGTGTGGAAGACCAAGACCGCGGTGCGCGCGCAACCGTGGAGCCCGTTCATCGCCGGCAACCAGGGCAAGCCGGACATCGTCACGTCGATCCCGGCCTTCCTGCGCCGGCAGCGCGCGGCGCTCGCCTGATGCCGGGCGGTACGTCGCGTATCACGCGCGACGTACCGCTCGCACGCCGATGCCGAACCCGCTGCGCGGGCCGCGCTCGCCGTGATGAACCGCCCGCGCCCGCGCATCGCCGCACGCATCCGCTTCCCCACGCCCGACAGGATTTCCCGATGCCTACACGCTTTCGCCGAGCCGCCGTCGCGATCGTCGCGTGCGCCGCCCTCGCAGGCGGGCTGCCGCACGCCGCGTTCGCGCTGACGGCTACCGATACCGCAGCGCTCGCCGGCGACGACTTCGACGCGAAGACGGCCGCGATCGAACGGCTCGCCGCCGACTCCGATCCGCGCGCCGTCGCGGTGCTCAACGCACTGTCGACCGGCGACGCGCTCGCGACCGGCGACGGCCGCCTGCTGATCCAGACCGGCGACACCGCGCGCGATGCGCTCACGCAGGCCGCGACGCCGGCCGGCGACGCGCAGCCGGTGATGCTGAACAACCTGCTGCGCACGAAGATCACGGGCGCGCTGTCGGGGCTCGCGCTCGCATCGCCCGACATCGCCGCACGCCGCGACGCGATCGATGCGTTGCTGAAATCGCCCGACCCGGCGCTCAAGCCGATGATCGACCGCGCGCGTGCAAAGGAAACCGACCCCGCGCTGAAGCGCCGCCTCGACGCACTATGGGCGATCGCCGCGCTGCACGATGCCGATCCGGCGAAGCGTCTCGAAGCCGTGCAGGTGGTGGCCGCGCGGCACGACCTCGACATGATCGAGCAGTTGCGCCCGCTCGTCGCGAAGAACGCCGACGGCAGCTATGCGGAGCCCGACGCGCGCGTACGCGACGCCGCGCAGCAAGGTCTCGACGCACTGCATTCGCTGCAGCGCCGCGGCGAAATTGTCGGCACGCTGTTCGCCGGACTGTCGCTCGGCAGCGTGCTGCTGCTCGCCGCGCTCGGCCTCGCGATCACGTACGGGCTGATCGGCGTGATCAACATGGCGCATGGCGAATTCCTGATGATCGGTGCGTACGCAACCTATGTCGTGCAGACGCTGATCCAGCGCTATGCGCCCGGTGCGTTCGACTGGTATCCGCTCGTCGCGGTGCCGGTGTCGTTCGTGACGGCCGCGCTCGTCGGCATCGTGCTCGAGCGGCTCGTGCTGCGGCACCTGTACGGCCGCCCGCTCGAAACGCTGCTCGCCACCTTCGGCGTGAGCCTGATCCTGATCCAGGCGACGCGGATGCTGTTCGGCGCGCAGAACGTGCAGGTCGTGAACCCGTCGTGGATGAGCGGCGGCGTGACCGTGATGCAGAACCTGATCCTGCCGTACAACCGGCTCGCGATCCTCGCCTTCGCTCTCGCAGTCGTATTCGTCGCATGGGCCGTGCTGACGAAGACGCGGCTCGGCCTGTTCGTGCGCGCCGTCACGCAGAACCGCCGGATGGCCGCGTGCGTCGGCGTGAAGACCGCGCGCGTCGATGCGTATGCATTCGCGTTCGGCGCGGGCATCGCGGGCCTCGGCGGCTGCGCGCTGTCGCAGATCGGCAACGTGGGCCCCGACCTCGGCCAGAACTACATCATCGATTCGTTCATGGCGGTCGTGCTCGGCGGCGTCGGGCAAATCGCCGGCACCGTGCTCGGCGGCTTCGGGCTCGGCCTCGCGAGCAAGGCGATCGAGCCGTTCTGGGGTGCCGTGCTCGCGAAGATCGCGGTGCTGGTGATGATCGTGCTGTTCATCCAGAAACGTCCGCAGGGCATGTTTGCCCCGAAGGGCCGCAGTGCGGAGGCTTGACGTGACTTCAACCACCCACTCGTTGTCAAACCCCACCGTCGACTCGCCGAAGCCGGCCGCTGCCGCACGCGCGGCAGACGGTTTCGCGCTCGGCCTGCCGCCCCGCCCCGCGCTGCTGTCGCGGCGCGCATGGCTCGCGCTGATCGCGCTGTGCATCGCAATCGGCATCGGCGTGCCGCTCGCCGCGCTCG
This sequence comes from Burkholderia sp. 4NA327C6, assembly GCF_005502655.1. Taxonomy (NCBI): domain Bacteria; kingdom Pseudomonadati; phylum Pseudomonadota; class Betaproteobacteria; order Burkholderiales; family Burkholderiaceae; genus Burkholderia; species Burkholderia sp. 4NA327C6. The sequence goes on from NZ_SCNZ01000076.1 coordinate 14,551, forward strand.
TCGCGCCCGAGTCGAGCGCGTTCCATCTGTCCGCGTATGCGATGACGCTCACCGGCAAGCTGATGTGCTACGCGATCGCCGCGCTCGCGCTCGATCTCGTCTGGGGCTACTGCGGGATCCTGAGCCTCGGCCACGGGCTGTTCTTCGCGCTCGGCGGCTATGCGATCGGCATGTACCTGATGCGCGAGATCGGCCGCGACGGCAAGTACGGCAGCGACCTGCCCGACTTCATGGTGTTCCTCGACTGGCACCAGTTGCCGTGGTACTGGAGCGGCACGCAGCATCTCGCGTGGGCGCTCGCGCTCGTCGTGCTCGTACCGGCCGTGCTCGCATGGGTGTTCGGCTTCTTCACGTTCCGCTCGCGCGTGAAGGGCGTGTACCTGTCGATCATCACGCAGGCCATGACGTTCGCGGCGATGCTGCTGTTCTATCGCAACGAGACTGGCTTCGGCGGCAACAACGGCTTCACCGACTTCAAGCGCATCGCGGGCTTCGCGATCACGTCGCCCGGCACGCGCACGGTGCTGTTGCTGCTGACGTTCGCGACGCTCGTGCTCGCGTTCATCGCCGCGCGCGCGATCGTCACCAGCAAGCTCGGGCGCGTCGTCACCGCGGTGCGCGACGGCGAGACGCGGCTGATGTTCCTCGGCTACAGCCCGCTTGCGTACAAGCTGTTCGTATGGACCGTGTCGGCCGTGCTGTGCGGCATCGCGGGCGCGCTGTACGTGCCGCAGGTCGGCATCATCAATCCCGGCGAGATGTCGCCCGGCAACTCGATCGAGATGGCGATCTGGGTCGCGGTGGGCGGGCGAGGCACGCTGATCGGGCCGATCGTCGGCGCGTTCGCGGTGAACGGCGCGAAGAGCCTGTTTACCGCGTACTTCGCCGAATACTGGCTGTTCTTCCTCGGCCTGATCTTCGTGCTCGTGCCGCTGCTGCTGCCGCGCGGGATCATGGGCCTCGTCGAAACCGTGCTCGCGAAGGGGAAACGCGCATGAACGGAACGGCCCTCTACCAATTCACGCCGCCGCCCGAGGACGAAGGGCTGGCCGTCAGCGGCACCGCGTCGATGGGGCGCGTGGTGCCGCCCGGCATCGACACGTCGCACGGCACGATCCTCTACCTCGAGGATATCGAGGTGAGCTTCGACGGCTTCCGCGCGCTGAAGAAGCTGTCGCTCGCGATCGACGCGGGCGAGCTGCGCTGCGTGATCGGCCCGAACGGCGCAGGCAAGACGACGATGATGGACGTGATCACCGGCAAGACACGCCCCGACGCGGGCAAGGTGTTTCTCGGCCAGACGATCGACCTCGCGCGGATGAACGAGCCCGAGATCGCACGCGCGGGCATCGGCCGCAAGTTCCAGAAGCCGACCGTGTTCGAACAGCATCCGGTGTGGGAGAACCTCGAGCTCGCGATGCAGACCGACAAGGGCTGGCTCGCGTCGCTGCGCGCGCGGCTCGACCGCACCGCGCAGGCGAAGATCGAGGAGACGCTCGCGCTGATCGGCCTCGAAAGCCAGGCCTTTCGCGCGGCAGGCGAGCTGTCGCACGGGCAGAAGCAGCGGCTCGAGATCGGCATGCTGCTGATGCAGCGCCCCGCGCTGCTGCTGCTCGACGAGCCCGCGGCCGGCATGACCGACCACGAGACGATGGAACTCGCCGAGCTGCTGAACACGTTGCGCGGTACCTGTTCGATGATGGTCGTCGAGCACGACATGGAATTCGTCGCGGCGCTCGCGGGCGACACCGGCCGCGTGACGGTGATGGCCGAAGGCGCGGTGCTCGCGCAAGGCACGCTCGACCAGGTCAAGCGCGACGACGCGGTGATCGAGTCTTACCTTGGACGATGATGCGATGCTGAAGATCGATGCACTGAACCAGTACTACGGCGGCAGCCACATCCTGCGCAACGTGAGCCTCGCCGCCGACGACGGCAAGCTCACCGTGCTGCTCGGCCGCAACGGCGTCGGCAAGAGCACGCTGCTGCGCTGCCTGATGGGCGTCGTCGCCGCGAAGAGCGGCAGCGTGTCGTGGCGCGGCACGGCGCTCGGCGCGATGCCGCCGTATGCGCGCGTCGCGGCCGGGCTCGCCTACGTGCCGCAGGGCCGCGACATCTTTCCGCGGCTGACCGTCGAGGAGAACCTGCTCGTCGGCGCGGCGAGCCGCAAGGCGCCATCGAAGGTGCCCGATCGCATCTACGACCTGTTCCCGGTGCTGAAGGACATGCGCGCGCGGCGCGGCGGCGACCTGTCGGGCGGCCAGCAGCAGCAGCTCGCGATCGGCCGTGCGCTGATGAGCGAACCGCAGTTGCTGATCCTCGACGAGCCGACCGAAGGCATCCAGCCGTCGATCATCCAGGACATCGGCCGCACGCTGCGCCAGCTCGTCGACGAATCGAAGATGACCGTGCTGCTCGTCGAGCAGTATTACGACTTCGCCCGATCGATCGCCGACCGCTACTGGGTGATGAGCCGCGGCGAGATCGTCGCGGGCGGCGACGCGCACGAGATGGAAGCGAACGGCGTGCGCGAGCTGATCGCGGTGTAGCGGGACACGCGGCTCGGGGCGGCGTCGCTTCCGGCCATCGATCCGGCGCCTCGTCGAACGGCACATGTCGGTCTCACGCCGGCAAAACGGCACGGCGCGGGATCGGCGTTGCCACGCCCTGCAACGCGGGTACCGAAGGGTATATTGTTGCGGTAGCATCCTCGTTCACCGCGCCCGTCCCCTGTTTCCCGCCGATGTCCGCCCCAGATTCCCATGCCCCGCTGTCCCGCCCCGCCGTCGCCAAGTCGTGGCGCGGCCGCCTCGAACTCGGCTTCGAGCGGCACGGCGCGCGCACGACGCTCGCGCACCGGCTGCACGACGGCCCGTTGCGCGTGCAGAGGCCGCTGTATCCGGAAGGCGACGCGATCTGCCACGCAGTGATCGTCCACCCGCCGGGCGGCGTCGCGGGCGGCGACCGGCTCGACATCGACATCGCGCTCGGCGACGGCACGCACGCGGTGCTGACGACGCCCGGCGCGACCAAGTGGTACAAGTCGAACGGGCTGGACGCGACACAGCGCATCGGCATCACGGTCGGCGAGCACGCGAAGCTCGACTGGCTGCCGCAGAACAACCTGTTCTTCGACTCGGCGCATGCTTCGCTCGATTTCACGGTCAAGCTCGGCGCGGGCGCCAGCGCGATCGGCTGGGACGCGTCGCAGCTCGGCCGACAGGCGGCCGGCGAAACCTGGTCGGCGGGCCGCATCGCGTCGACTTCGGCGCTCGTCGATGCCGACGGCCGGCCGCTGTGGACCGAGCGCGCACTGCTCGATGCACACGACCCGCTGCGCGGCGCGCTGCAGGGTCTCGCCGGTTTCCCCGCGTACGGCACGCTGTGGGCCGCCGGCGCCGCGTGCGACGCCGCGCTCGCCGAATCGCTCGCCGCGCGGATGCCGTTCGATGGCACGCTACGCGCGGGCGCGACCTGCGTGACGCCGGGCGTCGTGCTGGTTCGCGCGCTGTCGACGTCGATGGAAGCGCTGCAACGGCACTTCACCGAGTGCTGGCTGCATCTGCGGCCGATCGTGCACGGCGTCGACGCACGGCCGCTGCGCCTCTGGCAAACCTGAGCGCGGCGGCGCCACGCACCGTTTCGGCGCAGTGTCGCGGCGGGCGCTGCACGTTGCCCATGCATCGCGCACCACGATTGCGCATCGCGCTGCGTTTCATGCACATGGCACGCGCCTTGCTCCTTACATAACCGATACACGACGCACGCAAAACAGCGCGGTGCTACGATGAACCGCGCGTTCGCCCCGTTGCGCGCGCACCGATAAAAATTACGTTTTCCTGAACGTCTGCCTTCATGAAACTGACTCCCCGCGAGAAGGACAAGCTGCTGATCTTCACGGCGGCGCTGCTGGCCGAGCGCCGCCGCGCACGCGGCCTGAAGCTCAACTATCCGGAGGCGGTCGCCTTCATCACCGCTGCGCTGATGGAAGCCGCGCGCGACGGCAAGACGGTCGCCGAAGTGATGCATTACGGCACGACGCTGCTCACGCGCGACGACGTGATGGACGGCGTGCCGGAGATGATTCCCGACATCCAGGTCGAGGCGACCTTCCCCGACGGCACGAAGCTCGTGACCGTCCATCACCCGATTCCGTGAGGCCCCGCATGATCCCCGGCGAAATCCTCACCGACGACGGCGAACACGAACTGAACGCGGGCCGAGCGACGCTGACGCTCGTCGTCGCGAACACCGGCGACCGCCCGGTGCAGGTCGGCTCGCACTACCACTTCTTCGAAGTCAACGACGCGCTGTCGTTCGATCGCGCGGCCGCACGCGGCTTTCGCCTGAACATCGCGGCCGGCACCGCGGTGCGCTTCGAGCCGGGCCAGACGCGCACCATCGAGCTGGTCGCGCTCGCGGGCGATCGGGCCGTCTATGGTTTTCAGGGCAAGGTGATGGGGCCGCTGTAAGCCGCGCCCCGCTCTTCAGGAACAGCACATGACACTACGCTTGAGCCGCCGCGCGTACGCGGAAATGTTCGGGCCGACGACGGGCGACCGCGTCCGGCTCGCCGATACCGAACTGCTGATCGAGATCGAACGCGACTACACGACCTACGGCGAGGAAGTGAAATTCGGCGGCGGGAAGGTGATCCGCGACGGGATGGGTCAGTCGCAGCGCGTGGCCGCCGACGTGCCCGACACGATCATCACGAACGCGGTGATCCTCGATCACTGGGGCATCGTGAAGGCCGACATCGCGATCAAGCACGGCCGCATCGCCGCGATCGGCAAGGCCGGCAACCCGGACATTCAACCGGGCGTGACGATCGCGATCGGCGCGGCAACCGAAGTGATCGCCGGCGAAGGACTGATCGTGACGGCCGGCGGCATCGACACGCACATCCACTTCATCAGCCCGCAGCAGATCGACGAGGCGCTCGCGTCGGGCGTCACGACGATGCTCGGCGGCGGCACGGGGCCGGCGACCGGCACCAACGCGACGACCTGCACGCCGGGCCCGTGGCACATGGAGCGGATGCTGCAGGCCGCCGACGGCTGGCCGATCAACCTCGGCTTCCTCGGCAAGGGCAATGCGAGCCTGCCGCAGCCGCTCGTCGAGCAGATCGCGGCCGGCGCGATCGGGCTGAAGCTGCACGAGGACTGGGGCACGACGCCCGCGGCGATCGACAACTGCCTGTCCGTCGCCGACGACACCGACACGCAGGTCGCGATCCACACGGATACGCTGAACGAAGGCGGCTTCGTCGAATCGACGGTCGCCGCGTTCAAGGGCCGCACGATCCACACGTACCACACCGAAGGCGCGGGCGGCGGCCATGCGCCCGACATCCTGAAGGTGTGCGGCGAGATGAACGTGCTGCCGTCGTCGACCAACCCGACGCGCCCGTACACGATCAACACGCTCGACGAGCACCTCGACATGCTGATGGTGTGCCATCACCTCGATCCGTCGATCGCCGAGGATCTCGCGTTCGCCGAATCGCGCATTCGCCGGGAGACGATCGCGGCCGAGGACATCCTGCACGATCTCGGCGCGCTGTCGATGCTGTCTTCCGACTCGCAGGCGATGGGCCGCGTCGGCGAAGTGATCATCCGCACCTGGCAGACCGCGCACAAGATGAAGGTGCAGCGCGGCGCACTGCCGGAAGACAGCACGCACAACGACAACTTCCGCGCGAAGCGCTACGTCGCGAAGTACACGATCAACCCCGCGCTCACGCACGGCATCGCGCATGAAGTCGGCTCGATCGAGCCGGGCAAGTGGGCCGACCTCGTGCTGTGGGAACCCGCGTTCTTCGGGATCAAGCCGTCGATGATCCTGAAGGGCGGGATGATCGCGATGGCGCAGATGGGCGATCCGAACGCGTCGATCCCGACGCCGCAGCCGGTCCACTATCGCGAGATGTTCGCCACCCGCGGCGGTGCGCTCGCGCGCACGTCGCTGACCTTCGTGTCGCAGATGGCCGCCGATGCGGGCATCGCTGAGCGCTACGGCCTCGCGAAGCGGATCGTGCCGGTGCGCAACTGCCGCAACGTGACGAAGGCCGACATGATCCACAACGCGTGGCGCCCGTCGATCAGCGTCGATCCGGAAACCTACGACGTGATCGCCGACGGCCAGTTGCTCACCTGCGAACCGGCCACGGTGCTGCCGATGGCGCAGCGCTATTTCCTGTTCTGATCCGATTGCCGGTTTTCGATTCATGCGCACCCTCGACAAACGCATTGCCCCGAACGTGAAACTCGCCGCGTCGCTCGTCGCGCGCGCACCGACGCTCACGCTCGCCTACGACGCCCGCTGCAAGAGCCGCCTCGCGGCGACGCTCGACACCGGCGAGGAGGTCGCGGTCCTGCTGCCGCGCGGCACGATCCTGCGCGACGGCGACGTGCTCGTCGCCGACGACGGCGCACTCGTGCGCATTGCCGCGGCGCCCGAGACCGTGCTGCGCGTGCGCGCGGCCGATCCGCTCACGCTGATGCGCGCCGCATACCATCTCGGCAATCGTCACACGCCGGTCGAGATCGGCGACGGCTACCTGAAGCTCGAAGCCGACCCGGTGCTCGCGGACATGTTGCGCCGCCTCGGCACGCAGGTCGAGGAGACCCTCGCACCGTTCCAGCCGGAAGCCGGCGCGTACGGCGGCGGCCACAAGCACGGGCACGATGCGACGTTCGCCGAGGATTACGCACTCGCGCAGCAGGTGTTCGGCGAGCATCACGGCCACTCGCATTCGCACGATCACGATCACGATCACGATCATCAGCATGGTCCCGGCTGCACGCACGGCCACCACGGTCATGACCACCACTGAGCTCGTCGCGCTGCTGCACCTCGCGTCGCCCGCGCTGCCGATCGGCGCGTTCAGCTATTCGCAGGGGCTCGAAGCGGCACTCGACGCGAACCTGATCCACGACGCGGATACCGCGCGCGACTGGATCGCGAGCGGCCTGACCGACGTGCTCGCGCACGGCGAGCTGCCGTTCCTCGCGCACCAGCTCGCGCGCTGGCACGCGCACGACGCGCCGGCACTCGCCGCCGAGAATGCGTGGTTCATCGCGAGCCGCGAATCGGCGGAACTGCGCCGCGAGACCGAACAGATGGGCTGGTCGCTCGCGCAGCTCTGCGCGTCGCTCGAATGGGGCGATGCCGAGCGCCGCGCGACGCTCGCGGCGATTGCGCCGATCGCGCTGCCCACCGCATTCGCATACGCGGCCGCCGCGCACGACGCGAGCGCCGATGCGGTGCTCGCCGCTTATGCATTCGGCTGGGTCGAGAACCAGACGTCCGCCGCGCTGAAGGCCGTGCCGCTCGGCCAGCTCGCCGGGCAACGCATCATCGTCGCGCTGCGCGGTGCGATCGACGCGGCCGTGCGCCGCGCGCTCGCGACCCCGCCCGACGCCGTCAACACGTTCGCGCCGCAGCTCGGCATCCTGTCCGCGCGGCACGAAACCCAGTATTCGCGGTTGTTCCGCTCCTGAACCCGACGCTACCCGCCATGAACGCACCTGCTCCCTCCTCCGCCCGCCGCACGAAGAAACTGCCGCCGCTGCGCGTCGGCATCGGCGGCCCCGTCGGCTCCGGCAAGACCACGCTGCTCGAAATGCTGTGCAAGGCGATGCGCGACAAATACGACCTCGTCGCGATCACCAACGACATCTATACGAAGGAAGACCAGCGCCTGCTGACGGTCGCGGGCGCGCTGCCCGAGGAACGCATCATGGGCGTCGAGACGGGCGGCTGCCCGCACACGGCGATTCGTGAGGATGCGTCGATCAACCTCGAGGCCGTCGACCGGATGCTGTCGCGCTTTCCCGATGCCGATATCGTGTTCATCGAATCGGGCGGCGACAATCTCGCGGCGACCTTCAGCCCCGAGCTGTCGGACCTGACGATCTACGTGATCGACGTCGCGGGCGGCGAGAAGATTCCGCGCAAGGGCGGCCCCGGCATCACGAAGTCCGACCTGCTCGTGATCAACAAGACGGATCTCGCGCCGCTGGTCGGCGCGAACCTCGACGTGATGGCGTCCGACACGAAGAAGATGCGCGGCGAGCGGCCTTTCGTGATGACGAACCTGAAGGCGCTCGAAGGCGTCGCGGACGTGATCGCGTTCATCGAGAAGAAGGGTTTGCTGACGGTCTGAGCAGCGCGGCGGCGCCATACGGTTGCCGCCACGCATGCTCCCGGCGGCATGGGGCCGCCTTCGCCTAGTCGTCGGAAGGGTCCTGCGCGTCCTGCAGTGCGCGCACGCCGCGTTCGGCGGGCGGCAGCAGTGCCGCGAGCACGTCGACCGTGCGCGCGGTCGCGCCGCGGTGACGCGACGCGAATGCGGCGCCGGCCGCGCCCATTGCGATACGCCGCGCCTTGTCGGCGAACAGCGCATCGAGCACGTGCGCGAGATCGAGCGGATCCTCGACCTGCAGCGCAGCGCCGGCCGCGACCGCGTCGGCGGTCGCCTGCGTGAAGTTGAACACGTGCTTGCCGATCAGCACGGGCACGCCGACCGCGCATGCCTCGATCAGGTTCTGGCCGCCGAGCGGCAACAGGCTGCCGCCGATGAACGCGATGTCGGCCGCCGCGTAATACGCGCCGAGCTCGCCCATCGAATCGCCGAGCAGCACCGTCACGTCCTCCGGCAGCGGCTCGGCAGCCGGCCGGCCAGACGCGAGCGCGGCCTTGTCCGCCGCCCACACCGAGCGTCGCACGCACTTGAGCCCGCTGCGCTCAATGAGCGCCTCGACCTCGGCGAAACGCTGCGGATGACGCGGCACGAGCACCAGCAGCGCGCCGGGCGTGCGCATGGCCGCAAAGGCCTGCAGCACCAGCGCCTCCTCGTTCTCGCGCGTGCTCGCAGCCACCCATACGGGCCGCGCGCCGATCGCGTCGCGCCACGCATGGCCGCGCGCCGCGAGTTCCGGCGGCGTCGTCATGTCGAACTTCAGGTTGCCGAGCACGGTCACGTTGCGCGCACCGAGCGACGTCAGCCGCTCCGCATCGGCCGGGCTCTGCGCGAGCACGCGCGAGAAGCCGCCGAACACGTCGTGCGTCGCCGCGCCGAACTTCGAGGCACGCCGGAACGAACGCGCGGACATGCGCGCATTGGTCAGCACCAGCGGCACGTCCGCACGGCGGCACTCGTCGATCAGCGTCGGCCACACTTCGGTTTCCATCACGAGGCCGAGCGTCGGCCGCCACGCGTGCAGGAAACACCGCACCGCGCCGGGCATGTCGTACGGCAGGTAGCAGCGCAGCACGCGATCGCCGAAGATCTGTTCGCCGGTCGCACGGCCGCTCGGCGTCATGTGCGTGAGCAGGATGCGCGCATCGGGTCGGGCGTGCATCAGCGCGTCGATCAACGGCTGCGCCGCGCGCGTCTCGCCGACCGATACCGCATGCACCCAGATCAGCGGCGCACGGTCGTCGCGCGAGCGGCCCGTCACGTGGCCGAAGCGTTCGCCGATGTGCTCGCGATAGCCGCGCTCCTTGCGCGAGCGCACATAGAGCCGGATGACGGCGATCGGTGCGACGAGCCACCACAGCGCGCGATAGATCACCCTCAGCATGCGGCGACCCTCGTGTTGCAACGGAGAAGTGGCGCGCTCAAACCAGCGACCTGCCCGTCAGGCGTTCGAGGATGCCGAGCGGCGCGCATTCGCGGCGGACCATCGCGTCGACCGGCAGGAAGAAGGTCTGTTCGAGCATGAACTGGCCGGACATCACAGCGTGCGAAGTCTGATCGGAGAAACATATCCACACGCAGCCCGGCGGGAACGGCATCGTCTCCTGCGGGCTCGTCTTCTGGTAGTCGAGATCGGCCTTCATGCTGTCGTGCAGGTTCAGCATCAGGTGGTCGTACGCGCTGCGCGGCGACTTCGTCACGTGCAGCAGGTTCAGCAGCCACGCCGAACCCGGGAATTGCGGCCGGATCTTCGGCAGGAAACGCTTCGCGACGTCCTCGAACGGCTCGCCGACGCGCCATACGCGCGGCACGCCGGCCGGGTTCACGTTCGTGAACACGCGCAGGATGCGCTCGCCGTAGTTGGGCCGCGACGGGAACGCGTCGACGTGCAGCCGGCTGTCGTCCTTGCGCCACGACGTCTGGCGCGTCTCGACCTGCATCAGCCGCAGGCTCGTCGGCGCGACGCGCAGCTTGCCGCGGTATTCGGGAAAGAGGCCGTCGACGAGCGTGCCGGCCTGCTGCTGGAAGCGCGCGACGAGCGCGCGCACCGCCGACTGCGTGACGCTGTCGCCGAGCACGCCGGCGAGCGCGCCGCCGTTCGGCGCGAGGCTGATGTTCTTGCGTTTCGGATCGGCGAGCGCCGGATCGAGCAGCGCTTCCTCGCCGCCCTCGATCGCGAAGCGCAGGTGCGGGAAATACAGCACCTTGCCCTCCTCGACGGCGGCCAGCAGCTGCTCGCGCGGCGCCGACAGGTTGTGTCCGCTCCAGTCGGCGGACGGGACTTCGATGATCTGGGATTCGCTCATGGTCGGTTCGCGTGGGTTCGCGCGTGTGTCAGCGTTACAGGAGACCGAAGCCCGCGAGCGCCGACTTCACCTGCGCGATCGACGGGGGTTGCCCCGCCGTGCCGAGATTGACGACGTTCGGCGACCAGTAGCCGCCGGTGCGCCAGGCCGTCGCGAAATTGTACAGTTCGACCGTCGGACGCTTCAGCGCGGCCGCGATGTGAACCAGACCTGTATCAACCCCGACCGTCGCGGCCGCGCCGTCGATCAGACCGACCACGGCCGGCAGCGACAGCTTCGGCGGCACGATTGCCGCATCGCCGAATTCCTTCGCCAGCCGCTCGCTGGTCGCGCGCTCCGCGTCGTTGCCCCACGGCAGCACGAGCGACGCGCCGCGCCGCACGAGGGCCTGCCCGAGCTCGATCCACGCTGCGTCCGGCCATTGCTTGTCGGCACGCGACGTCGCATGGACGAACACCACGTACGGCACCGGCAGGTTCAGGCCGAGCGCGGCCACCGCGAGCGCCGCCGCGCGCGTATCGAGGCCGAAGTCGACCGGATCGGCCGGCGTCGGCGCCGGGTCGCCCAGCGCGGCCGCGACGAGTTGCCGCGAGCGCTCGACGACGTGCGTGCGCGGCGCGATCGGCACGCGCTTGCGATAGAAGAAGCGCACGGGCCACTCGTAGCCGGCGCCGTCGGTGCGGTTGCCGAGCCCGACGAGCGGGCCGCGCGCCCAGCTCGCGACCCAGGCCGTCTTGATGAGGCCCTGGCAGTCGATCACGAGGTCGTACTGCTCGGCCGCGAGGCGCTGGCGGAACGCGCGGATCTCGCGCCAGGTAGCGCCCGAGAACGGCTTCTTGCGCCAGCGGCGCAGCGAGAACGGCAGCACGTTGCGCACGCCGTCGACGAGCTTGACCAGGTCGACGAAGCTTTCCTCGACAAGCCAGTCGATCTGCGCATCGGGGTGGCGGCGCCGGATATCGGCGATCACCGGCATGTTGTGCACGACGTCGCCCAGCGACGACACGCGCACGATCAGGATCTTTTGCACGCTGAAAAAACGCCGGCAGGCAGCCGGCGACAGACATAAAGGGGGGATTTTATCCCGGCCGACGGGCCGGACAGACAAAAAGCGGCCGCACGCCTGTGGCGTGCGCCGCTTTTCGGGGATGGCGCGACGATCGGACTCACCGTCGCGCCGGTGGCGGCCCGAGGCCGCCCACGCTCAGAACGGCAGCTTGACGTCCGGCTTCGCGGCCGTCAGCACGCGGCGGAAGTCCTCCTGGATGCGCTCGAGCCCTTCCTGCGTCTCCGACTCGAAGCGCATCACGACCACCGGCGTCGTGTTCGACGAACGCGCGAGGCCGAAGCCGTCCGGGTACTCGACGCGCAGGCCGTCGATCGTCA
>NZ_SCNZ01000077.1:0-24978 GCF_005502655.1 Burkholderia sp. 4NA327C6
CAGTACAGCATCGTGACGATGATGATCGTCACCGGCATCATGATCGTCAGCGCGTAGGCGCCGGCGCCGAGCGCCTGCAGCAGCAGCGACAGCGCGAGCGACGTTCCGAGCGCGACGGCGAACCACAGCACGCCATACACGACGAACGCGCCGCGATTGCGCCAGCAGCTGACGACGCTGAAGAACAGCGCCTTGGCGGGCGGGACGTCATGCCACGCGACCAGCACCGGTGCGAACCAGAACAGCATCGCGACCGGCAGGTAGAGCAGCGTCGCGAAGAACAGCGCGCCGAGCGTGCCTTGCGCGGCGAGCGCTTCCGGCGTCGTGCCGGCTTCGTCCGCCGCGCCCATCATCACGTGAAACAGCGCGCCGCCGTCCACGAACGACGAAGCGGCGAACACGATCACCATCGACGCAACGTAGATCACGCCGAGCACGAGCAGCCGCTGGGTCGCGACGGTGCCGTACGAACGGAAGCCGTCGACGAGGATCGTCGGCATCACGGGCTTGCCGGCCACCGTGTCGCGGCACGCGGCCATGAAGCCGACCGCGACGCCGGGAATGAATACCAGCGGCAGCGCGGAGCCGATCACGGGCACCATCGATATCAGCGTGATCGCCAGCAGGTACGTGAAGAACAGCGTGATGAACGCGAGCGGATTCCGGCGGAACAGCCAGACGCCTTGACGGAACCAGACATAGCCCGTTTTGGCGGGCACTTCGATCAGTTGCATGCGGTGTGGATCTCGGGAAGCGCGGGCGTATGCGCGATACGCTCGCGCAGGATGCGTTCGAAATGGCCGGGGTCGTGCGGCTTGAGCATCTCGGCCGCGCGCGGCAGGTAGAAGTCGTACAGGCGCGACACCCAGAAGCGGTACGCGCCCGCGCGCAGCATGTCGCTCCAGTGGCGGCGCTCCTCGGCCGTGAACGGCCGCACGGTCTGGTATGCGCGCAGCAGCGCGTCGGCGCGCGCGACGTCGAGCACGCCGGTCGCGAGGTCGACGCACCAGTCGTTGACCGTGACCGCGACGTCGAACAGCCACTTGTCGCAGCCCGCGAAATAGAAGTCGAAGAAGCCGCCGAGCCGCACGTCGTGGCCGGTGCCGGGCGCCGCGTGCGCGAACAGCACGTTGTCGCGGAACAGGTCGCAATGGCACGGCCCGGCCGGCAGCGCCGCGTAGTCGTCCGATGCGAAGAAGCTGGCCTGGTGCGCGAGTTCGCCTTCCAGCAGCGCACGCTGCTCGTTCGTGATGAACGGCACGATCGCCGGCACGTTCTCCTGCCACCACGGCAGGCTGCGCAGGTTCGGCTGGTTGCGCGGATAGTCGCGGCCGGCGAGGTGCAGGCGCGCGAGCATCTGGCCGACCTCGATGCAGTGTTCGACCCCCGGCGCCAGTTCGGCCGAGCCGTCGAGCTTCGTGACGATCGCGGCCGGCTTGCCGTGCAGCTCGCCGAACAGCGCGCCGTCGTCACGCGGGATCGGATCCGGCACCGGCACGCCGTGGCCGGCCAGATGGCGCATCAGGTCGAGATAGAACGGCAGTTGCTGCGCCGTGAGCTTTTCGAAGATCGTGAGGACGTACTCGCCGCGCGTCGTCGTCAGGAAGAAATTGCTGTTTTCGATACCGGACGGAATGCCGCGAAACGCGAGCACGTCGCCCAGTTCGTAGTGGCGCATCCATTGCGCGAGATCGGAGTCGGAAACAGCAGTGAAAACGGCCATGCGGGATGCGTCAGGTCAGGGTGTCGGCACGCGGGCGGCGTGCGTCGCGACATCGGGTGAAGGGAGGCGGCGCGCGGCGTTCGGTGCCGCGCGCCACGGAATCAGTAGCGCAGGTTCAGCGACGGCAGGCGCGTGATCGGGATACCCGCGTCGTGCGGCTTCGGCGACGTGTCGGGCGTCGAGCTCATCTGGTAGCGCGTGCCGAAGTTCGACTTCACGTCGATCTCGACCGGTTTGCCGCGATCACGGTACTCGGTGACTTCGGTGCCGTTCTTGCTTTTTTCGTGGAAGCTCGGCGTGCGGCGGATGTCGGCGAAGTCGACTTTCGACGTGACTTCGGCGCCTGGCCGGTTGATCTTGCGGAGATCGGGCAGGCCGGCGGCCTCGTTGGCCTCGGCCCGAGCCTGCGCGTCGGCGTCAGACGTGCCGCCGGCGGCGTAAGCGACGCTGGCGGCGGCAAACGCGGCGGCAGCGGCGACGAGAATGAGCGGCTTCATGATGAGTCTCCAGTGAACCCACCGATTTTAGCAAATACTGCGCCCCATCCGGCCCTCGCGTGCGTAGGGGCAGCCATAAGGGCGACCGGGTTCCGTGGTAATGTCGTCGGATCAGACGAGGTGATGAAAATGAAGAACGATTTGAGCCGCCGGCACCGAGTGCTGACGCCCGAGAGCCCGTCAGTCGAGGCTTTCGACGATCCGATCGCCGCCGTCGCGCGGCTGTCCGCCATCTACGACACGAACACGGGCTTCCTGCGCGATGCGTTCGCCCGCTATCGCCGCCACGAATCGATTACCGAGCACGTGCGCGCGTGCTACCCGTTCGTACGGATCCGCACCGACGTCAACACGCATGTCGATTCACGCCGCTCGTATGGTTTCGTCGCGGGCCCTGGCGTATTCGAGACGACGGTCACGCGCCCCGATCTCTTCGCGAACTACTATCGCGAGCAACTGCGCCTGCTGGCGAAGAATCACCATGTGAAGATCGAGATCGGCGTGTCGTCGCAGCCGATTCCGATCCATTTCGCGTTTCCTGAAGGCATCCATCTCGAGGGCGAGCTCGACCGCGACCGCCTGCTCGCGATGCGCGACATCTTCGACACGCCCGACCTGTCGTATCTCGACGACCGCATCGTCAACGGCACGTTCGAGCCGGCGCCGGGCGAGCCGCATCCGCTCGCGCTGTTCACGGCCGCGCGCGTCGACTTCTCGCTGCACCGGCTGCGCCACTACACGGCGACGTCGCCCACGCATTTCCAGAACTACGTGCTCTACACGAACTACCAGTTCTACATCGACGAGTTCGTGAAGCTCGGCCGCACGGTGATGACGGAGAGCGACGATCCCGAGGTGCGTGCATACCGGAGCCAGTACAGCTCGTTCGTCGAGCCGGGCGATGTCGTCACCTACAACGCGAACCTCGGCAGCGAGCCGGTCGAGGGCGCCGCGCCGCCGCGCCTGCCGCAGATGCCTGCGTATCACCTGAAGCGCGCGGACGGCAGCGGGATCACGATGGTCAACATCGGCGTCGGCCCGTCGAATGCGAAGACGATCACCGACCACATCGCGGTGCTGCGTCCGCATGCGTGGGTGATGCTCGGTCACTGCGCGGGGTTGCGCAACACGCAGCGTCTCGGCGACTACGTGCTCGCACACGGTTACGTGCGCGAGGATCACGTGCTCGATGCCGACCTGCCGCTGTGGGTGCCGATTCCGGCGCTGGCCGAAGTGCAGCTCGCGCTCGAGCGCGGGGTGGCCGACGTCACGCAACTTGATGGTGTCGAGCTGAAGCGCGTGATGCGCACGGGCACGGTCGCGAGCGTCGACAACCGAAACTGGGAGCTGCGCGACCATCGCGAACCCGTGCAGCGGCTGTCGCAGAGCCGCGCGATTGCGCTCGACATGGAAAGCGCGACGATCGCCGCGAACGGCTTCCGTTTCCGCGTGCCGTACGGCACGCTGCTGTGCGTGTCGGACAAGCCGCTGCACGGCGAGCTGAAATTGCCGGGCATGGCCGATACGTTCTATCGCGGGCAGGTCGACCAGCATCTGCAGATCGGCGTGAGGGCGATGGAGATCCTGCGCACGAACGGGCTCGACAAGCTGCATAGCCGGAAGCTGCGGAGCTTCGCGGAAGTGGCGTTCCAGTAATAAGCCCTTGCTGTACAAGGCTCCCCGGCCGGTTCGGCGCGCGCACGCTGCCGCCGAACTGAGCCAAGTTCGAGCCGTCATCGTCGGGTGTGCCGAAGAGGACACGATTGGATGGGGAGCCGGCCAGAAATCGCAGGGTTTCCCGCCCATTGTTCGTGACGGCAAACACACCGTCTGCGATGTGGTAGAAGCCCGTGTCCGGGGTATCGTCGTTCACGAACGAGATGCCCGCATGCCATACGTCTTTGCCATTGACGTGTAGGTTTTTCCTCGTGAAGTTGAGGGCAAACACCGCGCCGTTCGACGGGAGGTAGAACCCCGCCTCCGATGCGTTACCGAAGAAGTACCCACCGCTTTCGCCGATGAGGGCATGCCGATCATGCGCCACCTGCGATCGGTTTCGAGGTCGTGGCGAATTCGCCCTGTGCCTGATGGGTATGTCCCACGAGGCTGACGTTGCGCGACTTCACATCGACGTCAGCGGTCACGGTGCCGGTGAAGTGAGCGCTGCCCTCAATTTCGATCACGGAGCCGCCACCGCCCGCGCTACCCCCGTTCTTCCCGGTCGCGCCAGATTCGAACGTGAGCGGTCCTTTCACGAGCAGCGAGCCCGTGACCGTCGTATCGTCGGCGTCGAGCGTGACAGATTTCGCCTTGACGGTCGCGGTGTTGGTTTCGACCGTGACGCTGACCGGCGCGATGACGTGCACAGTCGCTCCCGCCGGCAGCTCGGCCGTGAGCGCGTGCGATGCGAAGTCATACGAGATGCGCGCTTTGTCCTTGTAGACGCGGACGTGCTGCGTCGGGCTCGAGCTGGGCGCATCGTGGCCGTCGCAATAGACACCGGGGAGGAAGAGCCCAGTCGTCGGCGCGCCGGACGGGAAGAACAGCAGCCCAGGCTCGCCCACGGACGGCGGGTCCCACGTGGCGCTGTCGCCGGTGCGCTGCGCGAGCCAGCGAATCCAGTCAGTTTGCAGGCCGCCGGATTCCATGCGTACGCGGCGGCCATCGTGATCGACTTCGATCACGGTGCCTTCGCGAAGCAGGCTCTCGATGCGGCGGTTCAGGTCAGCAAAATCATCCATGCGGCAAGGATGCCGCGCGCGCGGGAGACGGGCACGTGTATTCAGTTGTGTCAGGACAGCCCACAACGAAAAAGCCCGCTGGCCTTCGATCAGCGGGCTTCAGTATTGACGTGGTCCGGCTCAAGCGGCGCGTGAGCCTCGAAAGCAGATGGTTCCTTGGTGGGAGCCGACTCTGATTTGCGTTTTATTCGAAGGACTTGAGGTTGTTCAGCGGGACCAAACGCCACTGCTGGGCAGGTGAGCCATTGATCGGGAAGAGCCAGATCGGGTTTCCATCCTTGACGACGCGACCCTTGTCGTCGAGGCACAACGATTCATCGGACCTAGGTACGATGTATCCGGGTTTCGAGAAGAAATCCCATTGGATTGCGCTGGCGCTGGGCTTGAGCTTCAGGAGGGATTCAGGTGCGATCCGGTCTGCACCTATCGCGAGCACTCCGCCACTCGAATTCAGCGAGACGATGCCGGTGTCGAAGTTGACATCCCAAAAGCCATAGCGAGGTGCCAACCCGTTTTTGCTTCTAAGGACGACAGGGTTGTCCTGTGATTGATCCGTGACCCCAATCACATAGTTCGGATCTTGAGAGTATTCAATAATATAGACGCCCATTTTTTCTCTCCTAATCGCTCTATAAAAATATGACCCCGTTTTTCGGTGTCGCCGGGTTCGAATGAACTCAGCTAACTAATAATAGATGGGGGTTTGAGGAATTCTACCTGTCATGTTTGCGGGTCTGATAAATGTAAATAATCGATTTTATTTGTGATTATTTCGTTGTTTGTTTGTTTGATTTGATGTGTTGAGGTGGAAATTGGATTTCAATAAACCTCTAAAATAATTGGGCGCATTGTTCGGTTTCACGTCTTTGAATCTACAGTTCAGTGGCTGTTGATTTTATGGAATCCAATGGGTGCCATATCGGTCTCCTTCCGTGGAGTGTTCGTGGTGGCGGCCGGGGAGCTTTCGAATGACAGGCCGTGCAAAGAAAACCGGCGTGCGTCGCACTACTGCGCCAGAAAGTCGAGGACGACATCGGCGATCCTGTCGACATCGGCATCTCCTAGGCCGAGCAGCTCGCGTACCGGATACCGCACGACTGGACCACGGTTGCGTTCGCCCCGATCGCGCAGGCCCTCCTGGTGAACGCGTGCGATGCGCTCGACCTGGCGCGTGAAATGCGGCACGGAAGCGTCTGCCGTCGCGGCGGTTTTGAGGAAGCGGGCGGTGCGCAGCTTCGCGAACATCGCGCGCCGGATGCGCCCCTTCTTGCGCCGGGCCTGCGGCTTGCGCGGCGCGAAGCGGCTACCGTCCGGATTGCGGGCCTCGGCGATGCGTCGCGAGTGACGCCGGCGCAGCTCGCCGGCCAGCCCCTTCGCCAGGACCACGCGCTGCGCGGGCGTGAGCTGGCCGAGCAGACCAGACGCCCAATCCTCGGCGCGCGCCTGCGTCACCCATCCGGTCGCCAGGACACTCGTCGTGGCCGCAATGCGGCCTTCGTACTCGGACGCGACCATTTTCTCCAATTTGGAAGTTGTCCTATAGTTTTGCCCTTGTCATCGAGAATATGCTCTCCTGCGTGGCGTTCTCCGACGCCCGCACGAAGGAACGGCGAACAGCCGATCCAATTGATTCCTATAATATTGAGAGTAGACATATCCGATGAAAATCAAAATCCTGCTGGCTTCCCTGATGCTCACTGCTTCGCTGTCGGCCATGGCCCAAGCGGTGATCGGTCCATCCAAGCCGAAGCCGCCTTGCGAAAGAGAAGCGGTGCTCGGCCCGTCCGATCCTTGCAAATCCGTCGCAGTGGTCGGCCCGAGCAAACCCAAACCGTGTTGGTGCTACATCGTCAAGTAAGCCGTGAAACAGGCGCGCCCATCCTTGGGTGCGCCTCGTTCGCAGGTTGAAGCGCGACAGAGAAGGGGATGCGTCGATGGCGCGACGGAGCGACCTCTATTGCGCAAGCCCGGCGAAACACCGGCAGCCTCGAGATTTCATCGTTCATCGGCCGTCGGCTTTTTCTCGTCATTGTGATCGCTACGGTCTCCGCTCCGAGCAGTGCCATGAAGGCGTGCCCGCTACGGGGAATCGATTGAATGCGATGACGGTATTCGTCAGTGTCACCGACGGCAGTATGTCGCGCTCGTCGTCGCGGCAGACCAGGCTGTACCGGCTCTGGATCGACACGAACCGGGCGAGGCCGTGATGTCGCCGGAACCTGAGCATCTTCATCCGTGTTGCGGCGCCATATTCGCTGGCCCGTCGTTTTCTCGCGCCGTTGCTCGGCGAATTCTGCGACTGGCAGCCGGGCGTGACGGCCGAGCTGTTCGTCAGCGACGACAAGGCCGAAATCGTCGAGCAGCGGATCGACATCGCGGCGCGAACCGGCAATCTGCCCGACAGCGGGCTGATTGCGCGGCGCCGGCGTATTTGCGCCACCACAAGTGCGGGCGTGACGTGTGTGCCCACCGAGGGTGGGGGAGCGGTCGACGTTCTTTCGGCCCGGTCAGGGCGGCTCGATAGAAGGGCGCGCCTGCGTCGGCAGATCGTCGATTCGCGGTACAGGCGCCTCAAAGCGGCAAGGCCGGGGGGCTCAGCACTCACCCTTCTTCGCATGCCCCGGCGGGCAGTGATAGCCGCCATGGCCGTGATGACGCTCGTGATCTTCCCACTCGCGGCGTTCCCAGTAGCGGCGGCCGTCGTAGTAGCGATCGCCATGCCAGCCAACGATCACTGCGGGCGCCGGAGCAACCACGACGGGCGCAGGCGCGACGACGACCGGTGCGGGCGTGCCGATGTTGACGTCGACGTTGACGGCGTGGGCGAGGCCGGACAGCGAAAGGCCGAGGCCGGCGAAGGCAAGGGCGATCAGCGAGCGTTGCATGTTCTTTTCCGTGGTGTCGTTATAAAAGGCCGGCGCGACGCGATGGAAGCGAGGGGGCCGTTCCACCGGGGGGAACGCCGCACCGACACATGCAGTTTGATGGCGCGCGACGGAAAACGCGAGGCGGGGTTGTTACGGAGAATTGGTGGCCGGCAGGCACCGGATGCGGGCGTCGGGCCGCGTCATTTGACAATGGCGGCCTGCGTGCACGGATGATGGCGCGTGCCGCACGGCACCTGCTGCGCGGATTTGACATTCGGTGGCGCGCGGCCACGAAGCACGCTTAATGGCGCGTTACAAATTGACACGCGGCAGGTGGCGGAATCGCCACGTCTGCCGCGCGGGTGGGGCGCGCCGGCCGTCGGGCCGGCGGTCGTCAAGGATGGATTACAGGTAGAACATCCGGTCTTCTTCGGGGCGCGGCGGATGGCCTTCATCGTCCGATCCTTCTTCCTCGCCGCTGTCCTCGTAGAACGCGAGCACCGCATCGAGCACCTGGTCGGGATCGTCGATCACCTGCATCAGGTCCATGTCTTCCGGATTGATGAGGCCCATCGGGATCAGCTGGTCGCGGAACCACTGAAGCAGCCCCTTCCAGAACTCGCTGCCGACGAGAATGATCGGCACGAGGCGCGACTTCTTCGTCTGGATCAGCGTGAGCACTTCCGACAGTTCGTCGAGCGTGCCGAAGCCGCCCGGCATCACGATCACCGCATCCGAATTCTTCACGAACGTGACCTTGCGCGTGAAGAAGTGGCGGAAGCGCAGCGAGATGTCCTGGTAGTGGTTGCCGGCCTGTTCGTGCGGCAACTCGATGTTCAGGCCGACCGACGGTGCTTTACCGGCGTGCGCGCCCTTGTTCGCCGCTTCCATGATGCCGGGGCCGCCGCCGGAGATCACGGCGAAGCCGGCGTCGGACAGCTTGCGCGCAATCTGCGCGGCGAGCTTGTAGTGCGGCGTATCGGGTTTGAGGCGGGCAGAACCGTAGATGCTGACAGCCGGGCGGATCTCCGACAGGTACTCGGTCGCCTCGATAAACTCTGCCATAATCGTGAACATCTGCCACGATGCGCGGGCCTTCTTGGCCGTCGCGCGTTCTTGATCTGCGAGCGAACGCAGACTCGGAATCACTTTTCTCTTGTTCATAATGCCTGAAGAACGAAATCTGGAAGGTAAGACCCTGCTATTGGTTGACGGTTCGAGCTATCTGTATCGGGCTTACCATGCGATGCCTGATTTGCGTGGCCCTGGCGGGGAGCCGACCGGAGCGCTCTACGGAATCATCAACATGCTGCGCCGTATGCGCAAGGAAGTCAGTGCAGAGTATAGCGCTTGCGTGTTCGATGCAAAGGGCAAGACGTTCCGCGACGACCTTTATGCCGACTATAAGGCAAACCGTCCATCGATGCCGCCCGATCTTGCATTGCAGGTCGAACCGATCCACGGCGCGGTGCGTGCGCTCGGCTGGCCGCTGCTGATGGTCGAAGGCGTCGAGGCCGACGACGTGATCGGCACGCTCGCGCGCGAAGCCGAGCGGCACGGGATGAACGTGATCGTGTCGACCGGCGACAAGGATCTCGCGCAGCTCGTCACCGACCACGTCACGCTCGTCAACACGATGACCAACGAGACGCTCGACCGCGATGGCGTGATCGCGAAGTTCGGCGTGCCGCCGGAGCGCATCATCGACTACCTCGCACTGATCGGCGACACCGTCGACAACGTGCCGGGCGTCGAGAAGTGCGGGCCGAAGACGGCCGTGAAATGGCTGTCGCAATACGACAGCCTCGACGGCGTGATCGAGCATGCGGGCGACATCAAGGGCGTGGTCGGCGACAACCTGCGCCGCGCGCTCGATTTCCTGCCGCTCGGCCGCAAGCTCGTGACCGTCGACACGGCCTGCGATCTCGCGCCGCATCTCGAGTCGATCGAGGCGTCGTTGAAGACCGACGGCGAAGCGCGCGACCTGCTGCGCGACATCTTCGCGCGCTACGGCTTCAAGACCTGGCTGCGCGAAGTCGACAGCGCGCCGGCGGAAGGCGGCGGCGCCGACGCACCGGAAGGTGGGCCTGCGCCGGTGGTGGCGGCCGACATCGTGCGCGAATACGACACGATCCAGACCTGGGAGCAATTCGACGCGTGGTTCGCGAAGATCGACGCGGCCGAGCTCACCGCTTTCGACACCGAGACGACCGCGCTCGACCCGATGCTCGCACGGCTCGTCGGCCTGTCGTTCTCGGTCGAGCCGGGCAAGGCGGCGTACCTGCCGGTTGCGCATCGCGGCCCCGACATGCCCGAACAGCTTCCGCTCGACGAAGTGCTCGCGCGCCTGAAGCCGTGGCTCGAATCGGCCGATCGCAAGAAGGTCGGCCAGCACCTGAAGTACGACGCACAGGTGCTCGCGAACTACGACATCGCGCTGAACGGCATCGAGCACGACACGCTGCTCGAGTCGTACGTGGTCGAATCGCATCGCACGCACGACATGGACAGCCTTGCGCTGCGTCATCTCGGTGTCAAGACGATCAAGTACGAAGACGTGGCCGGCAAGGGCGCGAAGCAGATCGGCTTCGATGAAGTCGCGCTCACGCAGGCCGCCGAATACGCGGCCGAAGATGCGGACATCACGCTGCAGCTGCATCACGCGCTGTACCCGCAAGTCGCGCGCGAGCCGGGCCTCTTGTACGTATACCGCGAGATCGAGATGCCCGTATCGCTCGTGCTGCGCAAGATGGAGCGCACGGGCGTGCTGATCGACGATGCGCGCCTGCAGGCGCAGAGCACCGAAATCGCGACGCGCCTGATCGAGCTCGAAGCGCAGGCGTACGAACTGGCGGGCGGCGAATTCAATCTCGGCTCGCCGAAGCAGATCGGGCAGATCTTCTTCGAAAAGCTGCAGTTGCCGGTCGTGAAAAAGACGCCGAGCGGCGCGCCGTCGACCGACGAAGAAGTGCTGCAGAAGCTGGCAGAGGACTACCCGCTGCCGAAGCTGCTGCTCGAGCATCGCGGGCTGTCGAAGCTGAAGTCGACCTATACCGACAAGCTGCCGCGCATGGTGAACCCTTCAACGGGGCGCGTGCACACGAACTACGCGCAGGCCGTCGCGGTCACGGGCCGCCTGGCATCGAACGACCCGAATCTTCAGAACATTCCGGTGCGCACGGCCGAGGGGCGGCGGATCCGCGAGGCGTTCATCGCGTCGCCGGGCCACCGGATCGTGTCGGCCGATTATTCGCAGATCGAACTGCGGATCATGGCGCACATCTCGGGCGACGCGTCGCTGCTGCGCGCGTTCTCGCAGGGCGAGGACATCCACCGCGCGACGGCCGCCGAGGTGTTCGGCGTGACGCCGCTGGAGGTCAATTCCGATCAGCGCCGCATTGCGAAGGTGATCAACTTCGGGCTCATCTACGGGATGAGCGCGTTCGGGCTCGCGTCGAACCTCGGCATCACGCGCGATGCGGCGAAGCTCTATATCGACCGCTATTTCGCCCGCTACCCGGGTGTCGCGCAGTATATGGAAGACACGCGTTCGGTTGCGAAGGAGAAGGGTTACGTCGAAACCGTTTTCGGCCGCCGCCTGTGGCTGCCCGAGATCAACGGCGGTAACGGCCCGCGCCGCCAGGCGGCGGAGCGCGCGGCAATCAATGCGCCGATGCAGGGCACGGCGGCCGACCTGATCAAGCTGTCGATGATCGCGGTGGACGACTGGCTCACGCGCGACAAGCTTGCGTCGCGGATGATCATGCAGGTGCACGATGAACTGGTGCTCGAGGTACCCGACGGCGAGCTGTCGCTGGTGCGCGAGAAACTGCCGGAAATGATGTGCGGCGTAGCGAAGCTGAAGGTGCCGCTGGTGGCCGAAGTGGGTGCCGGCGCGAACTGGGAAGAGGCACACTGACGCACCGTTGCGCGGCCCCCGATTCCTGCGGCATATTGTTGCAGGGATGCTGAATATCGAGATGGTTTGCTTGTGGTCAACGCGCAAGCTCCCGGACAATGCATGTCATTGACACGGGGGCAGCGCGCCCCGCGTTCCGGGATCGGAAACATCAAGTGCTTCGAACTGCACATTGATGATGTCCGAACCGGTTAATCCACCGGGTGGCGCGAATGCATCGCGTTTGCCTTGTCCGGCGGCAGCAGTTTCGAATCGCAAAGGGGGAACAGATGCATCGGATCATCATCGTAGGCGGCGGCGCGGGCGGCCTGGAACTGGCGACGCGGCTCGGCGACCGCTACGGCGCGCGCGGCAATCGTCCCGCGCGTGCGCTTGTCACGCTCGTCGACCGCAATCCGACCCACATCTGGAAACCGCTGCTGCACGAGGTTGCGGCGGGCAGCATGGACCCGTTCACGCAGGAGCTCGAATATGCGGCGCAGGCGCGCTGGCATGGCTTCGAATTCCAGCAGGGCGGGCTGACCGGGCTCGATCGCGCGGCAAAGCGCATCACGCTGTCACCCATCAACGACAGCGACGGCGAGGAACTGCTGCCTGCCCGCGAGCTGGAATACGACACGCTCGTGATCGCGATCGGCAGTACGACTCACTTCTTCGGCGTACAGGGCGCGGCGGAAAACGCGATCGCGCTCGATACGGTGGGCGAGGCCGAGCGCTTCCGCAAGCGGCTGATCGCCGCGTGCATGCGCGCCGAGCACCAGGCGCCTGCGCCTACAGCACCGGGTGAAGCGGCCGAGCCGCGCATCCAGGTCGCGATCGTCGGTGGCGGCGCGACCGGCGTCGAGCTGTCCGCCGAGCTGCGCAACACCGCGCAGGTGCTGTCGGCCTACGGGCTGCACAAGCTCGACCCGCGGCACGACGTCGGCATCGTGCTGATCGAATCGGGGCCGCGGATCCTCCCGGCGTTGCCGGAGCGCGTGTCGTCGGCGACGGCCGAACTGCTCGAGAAGATCGGCGTGCGGCTGATGCTCGCCGAGCGCGTGACCGAGGTGGCGCCCGGGGCCGTCCATACGGCGAGCGGCAAGACGGTGCGTGCCGACCTGACGGTCTGGGCCGCCGGCATCAAGGCGCCATCCGTACTCGCCAATCTCGACGGTCTCCAGGTCAACAAGCTCGGCCAGCTCGACGTGCGCCGCACGCTGCAGACCTTTACCGACGACAACGTATTCGCGCTCGGCGATTGCGCGGCCTGTGCATGGCCCGGCAACGAGCGCAACGTGCCGCCGCGCGCGCAGGCTGCCCACCAGCAGGCGAGCTTCCTGCTGAAGGCAATCGGCTGCCGGCTCGACGGGCGCCCGCTGCCCGAATTCACCTATCGCGACCTGGGCTCGCTCGTGTCGCTCGGCCATTTCAGCGCGGTCGGCAACCTGATGGGCGGGCTGATCGGCGGCAACATGCTGATCGAAGGGCTGTTCGCGCGCTTCATGTACATGTCGCTGTACCGGATGCACATCGCCGCGCTGCACGGCTATCCGCGCATGATGCTCGACACGGTTGCACACTGGCTGCGGCGCACGACACTGCCGCGCGTCAAGCTGCACTGAGCACGCGTTCGCGCGGGAAGCGGGCGGGGAGTGCGCACGTCGTGCGTGCTCTCCGTCCGTTGTTTTTTGCGGGCAGCGCGGCGGCCATGCATGCGCTTGACAGGCAATATCTGCCGCATGTTTTTCGTTTCAATTCGCAAGCATCCGGGCGCACAGCCGGGGTCGACATGCGGCTCGTCGCATTGCGATTCGACGGGCCGCCCGCGGGTTTCCGTGCTGCCGGATCAACACGCCGTAATCGAGTCTTACATATCCGACAGTTGACGCGACAACGGATTATTGGGCATCTTGTCCGGGTTTCCGTTCGCGGCGGGGTGCCAACCGCCGCGACATCCGCGCCGCGCGCCGGCGCGATGCCCCGTCATGCCGTGTCCGTGATCGTGGCGGCGGCCCCCCAATCGAGGAGTGCATTCATGTTGAAACCCGAAGTCGACAGCCTGGTTCCCCACGTTCCGTTCTCGCGTCGCAAGTTCATGCAGGCCGCGCTGGGCGGTGCTTTCGCGGCGGCCGTGCTGCCCGTATCGGCGCAGACGGTCACGACCGACAGCGAAGGGCTGGACGTCGACACCGTCGAGATCCGCTCGGGCGACGCGAGCGTGCCCGCGTATCGCGCGCAGCCGAAGGACAAGACGAACCTGCCGGTCGTCATCGTGATCCACGAGATCTTCGGCGTGCACGCGCACATCGCCGATGTCTGCCGCCGCTTCGCGAAGCTCGGATATCTTGCGATCGCCCCCGACCTGTTCGCGCGGCAGGGCAATGCGGAGAAGTATCCGACGATCAAGGATCTGGTCGATCACATTGTCAGCAAGGTGCCGGACCGGCAGGTGACCGAGGATCTCGACGCGACCGTCGCGTGGGCCGGCAAGAACGGCGGCGACCTGTCGCGTCTCGGCGTGGTCGGGTTCTGCTGGGGTGGCCGCCAGAGCTGGCTGTATGCGGAGCACAACCCGCACGTGCGTGCGGCCGTTGCATGGTACGGGTTCGTCGAAGGCAAGACGGACGAGATGACACCGTTCAACCCGGTCGATCATGCATCGTTGTTGAAGGTGCCCGTGCTCGGGCTGTATGGCGAGAAAGACACGAACATCACGCAGGCGTCGCTCGCGAACATGCGCAAGGCGATCCAGGCGAGCGACTCGAAGCTCGCGCGCGAATCGGAGATCGTCGTGTATCCGGATGCCGGTCACGCGTTCTTTGCCGATTACCGGCCGAGCTATGTGAAGGCCGACGCGGAGGAGAGCTGGAAGCGCGCGATCGCGTGGCTCCACAAGTACGGCGTGATGTAAACGGCAAGCGGCGGCACGGGCCGCCGCTTCGTTGCGACTGCGCCGCGCCGGCGCTTACGGTGTCGGGCCGGTAGCGATCGGCCGCGACGGATCGGCGCTCCATTCGCTCCACGAGCCCGGATACAG
This sequence comes from Burkholderia sp. 4NA327C6, assembly GCF_005502655.1. Taxonomy (NCBI): domain Bacteria; kingdom Pseudomonadati; phylum Pseudomonadota; class Betaproteobacteria; order Burkholderiales; family Burkholderiaceae; genus Burkholderia; species Burkholderia sp. 4NA327C6. The sequence goes on from NZ_SCNZ01000077.1 coordinate 14,767, forward strand.
CGACGCGCCATGCAGGCCCGCCACCTCCAGCGCAAGTGCGTTGTGGCATGCGGTGACGCCGGAGCCGCATTGCAGGATCGCGCGGTTCGGTTCGGTGCCCGCCAGCACGGCGGAAAACGCCTCGCGCAGTTCATGGCCGGTCTTGAAGCGGCCGTCGGCGGTCAGGTTGTCCTTGAAGAAGCGATTGCGCGCGCCGGGGATGTGGCCGCCCACTCGATCGATCGTTTCGTTTTCACCGCGGTAGCGGTCGGGTGCGCGTGCATCGATCACGACGCGCGTGGGTGCGTTCACGTTGGCGAGTACGGCTGCCGCGTCGACCGTCGATTCGAGCGGCGCGGCTGCGCGGAAATTGCCGGCGGCCGGGTGCGGCACGTCGGTTGCAAGCGGCTGGCCGGCTGCTTCCCAGGCCTGAAGGCCGCCGTCGAGCACGGCAACCGAATCATGGCCGAGCCAGCGCAGCAGCCACCACAGGCGCGCCGCATACGCGCCGCCTTGCGCGTCGTACGCGACGACCTGCTGGCCCTGCTTGAGGCCGCGGCTCGCGAGCAGCGTCGCGAGTGCGTCGCGGGTCGGTAGCGGATGGCGGCCGTTGGTGCCCGTCTTGCGGCCCGACAGGTCGCGGTCGAGATGGAGGTACTGGGCGCCGGGGATGTGGCCGGCCGCGTACGCGGCTTCGCCGGCAGCGGGATCGACGAGATCGAAGCGGCAGTCGAACAGCGCGACGCTGCCGGGCGCCGCCGCCAGGCGCTCGGCGAGATTGGCGGCAGAGATGAGCGTGGTGTAGTGAGTGTGTGGCATGACGGCTCCCTGGAGTGCGAATGGCCTGACATTCCAAGTCTAAACAAAAAAAGACGGGCCGAAGCCCGTCTTTTCGTCTGCCGGATGCCGTGCGGCGTCAAAGCGCCGCACCGGTATCAAATGTCGCCGAGGTGGCGGCGCAGGAACTCGTGGAAGTGCTGCATGCCGTCTTCCATCGGGCTCTGGTACGGGCCGACCTGCGACTCGCCGCGTGCCATCAGCGCACGGCGGCCTGCGTCCATCCGCATCGCGATCTCGTCGTCCTCGACGGCCGTTTCCATATAGGCGGCGCGCTCGGCCTCGACGAATTCGCGTTCGAACAGCGCGATTTCCTCGGGGTAATAGAACTCGACGATGTTGGTCGTCTTCTGTGGGCCTTGCGGAATCAGCCACGACACGACGAGCACGTGCGGATACCACTCGATCATCAGGCCCGGGTAGTAGACCATCCAGATCGCGCCGAACTCCGGCGGCACGCCGTTGCGGAACTTCAGCACCTGCTCGTGCCATTTCTGGTAAGTCGCGCTGCCCGGTTTCGCGAGGGCGTTGTGCACGCCGACCGTCTGCACGCTGTACCAGTCGCCGAACTCCCACTTGAGGTCGTCGCACGACACGAAGCTGCCGAGGCCCGGGTGGAACGGGACGACGTGGTAATCCTCGAGGTAGACCTCGATGAACGTCTTCCAGTTGTAGTCGCACTCGTGCACTTCGACGTGATCGAAGAGGTACTCGGAGAAGTCGAAGTGATGCTTCGTGCCGAGATTGGCGAGGTCGCGCGCGACATGCCGGCCCTCGGCCTCGAACAGCAGCCCCTGCCAGTTCTGCAGCGGGCTCTTGCCGAGGTTCAGGCACGGCTTGTCGGGGAAGTGCGGTGCGCCGAGCAATTCGCCTTCCAGGTCGTACGTCCAGCGGTGCAGCGGGCACACGATGTTCTGCGTGCGGCCGCGCCCGTTGAGCATGATTGCCTGCCGGTGGCGGCAGACGTTCGACAGCAGTTCGATCTGGTTCGTCTGGTTACGGACCAGCACGCGGCCTTCCTTCTCGGACGGCAGCGCAAAATAATCCCCCGCCTCGGGCACCATCAACTCGTGCCCGACGTAACGAGGTCCTTTCTTGAAGAGGGTTTCGATCTCGCGCTCGAGTAGCGCCTCATCGAAGTATGCAGTGACTGGAAGCTGGCTGTGAGCCGACTTCAACTGAAGCGCGTCGCTCAGATTGGACATTCCCACTCCCGGTGTTAGCGTGAAAGCAGTGAACAACCCAACCATCGAAAAATCGATTTAGGGAAACGGGGAATTATACCCGGTTCGCCTCCCAAGGCTAGGATTAAGTGCCTGATTTGTGTCAATTTTTTGTCGGGCGGCAATCGGAAGGCGCACAATGTGCGCCGGAGATGGGGCCGGAATATGTGCCGGGTGCCCACGACGGCAGGTCGGAAAATTCTCTTTTGCCGTAGAATGTCCGACTTGTTTTGAAATTTGACACCCTCGTCCATGGCGAAAACCGCATCCCCAGGCGCCACGCCGCCCGGCAATGGTACCGAACCGTTGCCGGACAATTACGAAACGGCGCTCGCGGAACTCGAGACGCTGGTTGCACGGATGGAAGGCGGCGCGTTGAGCCTCGAGGATTCACTGACGGCGTATCGCCGCGGTGCGACCCTCGTTGCGTTTTGCCAACAGCAGCTCGAGAAAGTGGAGCAGCAGGTTCGCGTGCTCGACGGCGCGACGCTGAAGCCGCTTTCGTCCGGAACGGCCGCCACGGACGGCGAAGACGACGATCTATGACATTCGAACAATGGATGCGGTCCGTGCTAGACCGTGTCGAGGACGCACTCGGCCACTATTTGCCCGCTGAAACGACGATGCCGGCGAAACTCCACGAGGCGATGCGTTATGCGGTCCTCGGCGGCGGCAAACGCGTTCGCCCGCTGCTGTGCCATGCAGCAGGCGAACTGACCGGCGCGACGGAAGCGGCGCGCAACGCGGCGGCGGCGGCGCTGGAGATGATCCACGTCTACTCGCTCGTGCACGACGACATGCCGTGCATGGACGACGACGCACTGCGTCGCGGCAAGCCGACCGTGCACGTGCAGTATGACGAGCCGACGGCGCTGCTCGTCGGCGACGCGCTGCAGTCGCAGGCATTCGTTGCGCTGACCGACGCCGCCGCGCTGTCGCCGGCGCAGCAGGCCGCGCTCGTGCGCGAGCTGGCGCTGGCAAGCGGCTCGATCGGCATGGCCGGCGGGCAGGCGATCGACCTGGCGAGCGTCGGCCTCAAGCTGACGCTCGAGCAGCTCGAGACGATGCACCGGAAGAAGACGGGCGCATTGCTGCGCGCGGCCGTGCGGATGGGCGCGCTGGCCGGCGAAACGCCGTCCGCGGAAACGATGGCTGCGCTCGATGTGTACGCGGGGGCCGTGGGTCTGGCCTTCCAGGTCGTCGACGACATTCTCGACGTCACGACCGATTCGGCGACGCTCGGCAAGACGGCCGGCAAGGACGCGGCAAACGACAAGCCGACCTATGTATCGATCCTCGGTCTCGAGGCGTCGCGCGAGCTCGCAGCGCAACTGCGCGCCGAAGCGCACGACGCACTGAAACCGTTCGGCGCACGCGCACAGCGTCTGGCCGAACTTGCCGACCTGGTAGTAAACCGGGTCAGCTGACGCGAAAGCCCGCCGCCGCGCACATGCTACGGTGCGTGCAACAGAATGCGGGCGCGTTTGATTTCCTACAATGGAACGACGATGTACGACTTGCTGAAAACCATCGACGACCCGGCGGATTTGCGCCGCCTCGATCGTCGCCAACTTCAACCGCTCGCGGATGAACTGCGCGCGTTCGTGCTCGACAGTGTGTCGAAGACGGGCGGCCATTTGTCGTCCAACCTCGGGACGGTCGAGCTGACGATCGCGTTGCACTACGTGTTCAACACGCCGAACGATCGCATCGTCTGGGACGTGGGCCACCAGACCTACCCGCACAAGATCCTGACGGGCCGCCGCGACCAGATGCATTCGCTGCGCCAGCAGGATGGCATCTCGGGCTTCCCGCGTCGCAGCGAATCTGAATACGACACGTTCGGCACCGCGCACTCGAGCACGTCGATCTCGGCCGCGCTCGGCATGGCGATCGGCAGTCAGCTGAACGGCGACGACCGCTTCTCGATCGCCGTGATCGGCGACGGCGCGATGACGGCCGGCATGGCGTTCGAGGCGATGAACAACGCGGGCGTGTCGGAAGATGCGAAAGTGCTCGTGATCCTGAACGACAACGACATGTCGATCTCGCCGCCGGTCGGCGCGCTGAATCGCCATCTCGCACGCCTGATGTCGGGCCGCTTCTACGCGGCTGCGCGCGCGGGCGTCGAGCGCGTGCTGAGCGTTGCGCCGCCGGTGCTCGAACTCGCACGCAAGCTCGAAGAGCACGCGAAGGGCATGGTCGTGCCGGCCACGCTGTTCGAAGAGTTCGGCTTCAACTACATCGGCCCGATCGACGGTCACGATCTCGATTCGCTGATCCCGACGCTGCAGAACATCCGCGAACTGCGCGGCCCGCAGTTCCTGCACGTGGTGACGAAGAAAGGCCAGGGCTACAAGCTCGCCGAAGCGGATCCCGTGCTTTATCACGGCCCCGGCAAGTTCAACCCGGCCGAAGGCATCAAGCCGTCGGCCACGCCCGCGAAGAAGACGTACACGCAGGTGTTCGGCGAGTGGCTGTGCGACGAAGCCGAGCGCGATACGCGTGTCGTCGGCATCACGCCCGCGATGCGCGAAGGCTCGGGCATGGTCGAGTTCGAGAAGCGCTTCAAGGATCGCTACTACGACGTCGGCATTGCCGAACAGCACGCGGTGACGTTCGCGGGCGGCATGGCAACCGAAGGCCTCAAGCCGGTCGTCGCGATTTACTCGACGTTCCTGCAACGTGCATACGACCAGCTGATCCACGACGTCGCGCTGCAGAACCTGCCGGTCGTGTTCGCGATCGACCGCGCGGGCCTGGTCGGCGCGGATGGCGCGACGCACGCGGGCGCGTACGATCTCGCGTTCATGCGCTGCATCCCGAACATGACGATCATGGCTGCGTCCGACGAGAACGAATGCCGCCAGATGCTGCACACGGCGCTGCAGCAGCCGAACCCGACCGCGGTGCGCTATCCGCGCGGCGCGGGCACGGGCGTGCCGACGGTGAAGGAATTCACCGAGATCCCGCTCGGCAAGGGTGAAGTGCGTCGCCAGACGTCGCAGCCGGAAGGCAAGCGCGTCGCAATCCTCGCGTTCGGCACGATGGTTGCACCGTCGCTCGCCGCGGCCGAGGAACTCGATGCGACCGTTGCGAACATGCGCTTCGTGAAGCCGATCGATGCGGCGCTCGTGCGTGAACTCGCCGAGACGCACGACTACGTCGTCACGGTCGAGGAAGGCTGCGTGATGGGTGGTGCGGGCTCGGCCTGCGTGGAAGCCCTGATGGAGAGTGGGGTTATCCGACCCGTACTACAATTGGGCCTCCCTGACCTGTTCATCGATCACGGCGACCCCGCGAAGCTGCTGTCGCAATGCGGCCTCGACGGCGCGGGTATCGCGAAATCGATTCGCGAACGCTTTCTGAATCCGGCGGCCGATGTCGCCGGTCAGGCGAAGCGCGTCGCATAAGCTGGCGCCGCCTGCGGGCGGTGCCGGCGCGACTGGCGCAACCGGTCTTCATTGATGCGGAAAACATGGGCCTGCGGGCCCATGTTGCTTTTCCGGCTGCCGCATGACGCGGCGTGCGCGTCGTCGAACGCGCGGCTTACAAGGATTGAACAAGATGAACCAGATGAATCCCGCCTTCGTGATGCCCGACGTGCAGAGCACGGTGGATACCCGCCAGATTCCGATTCAGCGTGTGGGCGTGAAGGCGGTCCGGCATCCGTTGACGGTGTGTACCGAAAGCGGCGACGTGCAGCCGACCGTCGGTGTCTGGAACCTCGATGTCCGCCTGCCGGCCGACCAGAAGGGCACGCACATGTCGCGTTTCGTCGCGCTGCTCGAGGAGAACCGTGCACCGCTGACGGTCGAGCGTTTCCGTGCGATGCTCGCATCGATGCTCGAGAAGCTGGAAGCCGAAGCCGGCCGCATCGAAGTGACGTTCCCGTACTTCGTGAACAAGACGGCGCCGGTGTCGGGCGTGCAGAGCCTGCTCGACTATGAAGTGACGCTCGCAGGCGAAAGCCGCAACGGCGATACGCGCCTGTTCCTGAAGGTGCTCGTGCCGGTGACGAGCCTGTGCCCGTGCTCGAAGAAGATCTCGCAGTACGGCGCGCACAACCAGCGTTCGCACGTGACGATCGACGCGGAGCTCGCGGCCGACCTGCCGGTCGAGGCGCTGATCCGCATCGCCGAGGAAGAGGCGTCGTGCGAGCTGTGGGGGCTGCTGAAGCGTCCGGACGAGAAGTTCGTGACCGAGCGCGCATACGAGAACCCGAAGTTCGTCGAGGATCTCGTGCGTGACGTCGCGCAGCGTCTCGATGCGGACGAGCGTGTGGTGGCATACGTGCTCGAAGCCGAGAACTTCGAGTCGATCCACAATCACAGCGCGTATGCGCTGATCGAACGCGACAAGCGGCAGGCTGCATAACGCCGCTGCGTTTTGTCGCGTCGATGAAAAAAGGCCGCTCAGTATCGAGCGGCCTTTCTGTTTGCCGGTGCGACGTTGCGTCGCGTGCGTGGCGCGGCTCAGCGCGCGAGCGATGCGAGATCCCAGCGAGGCTTCACCGTGAACGCGTAGTCGGCATTCGCCTGCTCGGGCCAGCGGCCGAGCCGCAATGCGCCTGCGAGCGCGATCATTGCGCCGTTGTCGGTGCAGAGCGCGAGATCGGGGTAGTGCACGTCGAAGCCGCGCTTGGCTGCGGCGGCCGACAGTGCGGCGCGCAACTGGCGGTTCGCGCCGACACCGCCCGCGACCACGAGGCGCTTGAGCTTCGTCTTCTTCAGCGCGGCGAGCGACTTGGCGACGAGCACGTCGACGGCCGCATCGACGAAGCCGCGCGCGAGGTCAGCCTTCGCGCGTTCGAGGGCTTCACCTTCGAGCTTGGCCGCTTCGAACTTCTTCATCTGCGTGAGTACGGCCGTCTTCAGGCCGCTGAAGCTGAAGTCGAGGTCGCCCGAATGCAGCATCGGCCGCGGCAGCACGACCGCACCCGGCGTGCCGGTTTCGGCGAGCTTCGACACTTCCGGGCCGCCCGGGTAGCCGAGGCCGATCAGCTTGGCCGTCTTGTCGAATGCTTCGCCGGCCGCGTCGTCGAGCGTTTCGCCGAGCGTCTCGTACACGCCGACGTCGGTCACGCGCATCAGTTGCGTGTGGCCGCCGGACACCAGCAGCGCGACGAACGGGAATGGCGGCGGCTCGTCGACGAGCAGCGGCGACAGCAGGTGGCCTTCGAGGTGGTGGATGCCGACCGTCGGCTTGTTCCAGGCGAGCGCGAGCGCATTCGCGATGCTCGCGCCAACCAGCAGCGCACCGGCGAGGCCAGGGCCCTGCGTGAACGCGATCGCGTCGATGTCGTCGCGGCGCGTGCCGCTTTGCGCCATCACGTCCTCGAGCAGCGGCAGCGCGCGGCGGATGTGGTCGCGCGATGCGAGCTCGGGCACGACGCCGCCGTATTCGCGGTGCATGGCGATCTGCGAGTGGAGCGCGTGCGCGAGCAGGCCGCGCTGCGTGTCGTAGAGCGCGAGGCCGGTTTCGTCACAGGAGCTTTCGATGCCGAGAACGAGCATGGGTACGGGCAGGGCGCGCTGTATCGGGCGCGCCGCAGGTAGGTCAACGTAACCGGAAAGTATAGCAGGCGAGGGCCTGCCCCCGCTGGCAGCGGCCCGGGCCGCTGCCGGGCAGGTACAATCCGCGCCATGGAAACTTATGACATCGCCGTGATCGGCGCGGGCGCCGCCGGAATGATGAGCGCCGCGGTCGCCGGGCAGCTCGGCCGCCGCGTCGTGCTGCTCGATCACGCGCCGCGGCTCGCCGAGAAGATCCGCATTTCAGGCGGCGGCCGCTGCAACTTCACGAACCTGTACGCCGGCCCCGACAACTATCTGTCGTCGAACCCGCATTTCGCGCGCTCGGCGCTGGCGCGCTATACGCCGCGCGACTTCCTCGGGCTGCTCAAGCGCCATCACGTGACCTGGCACGAAAAGCACAAGGGCCAGCTCTTTTGCGACCACGGCAGTGACGCGATCATCGACGTGCTGAAGCACGAGTGCGACGCGGGCGGTATCGCGTGGCGCCGGCCTGTCGTCGTCGACGCGGTGCGCCACGCGCCGTCCGACGGCTTCACGCTCGACACGCAGCAGGCCGGGCCGATCCGTGCGCGCGCGCTGATCATCGCGACCGGCGGCCTGTCGATCCCGAAGATCGGCGCGACGGACTTCGGCTACCGGATCGCCAAGCAGTTCGGCCACAAGCTCATCGATACGCGGCCCGCGCTCGTGCCGTTGACGTTCGCGCAGCAGGACTGGGAGCCGTTCGCGGCGTTGTCCGGCGTATCGCTCGAGGTGCGCGTCTCGACCGGCGACAAGAAGCGCGGCGGCGAATTCGTCGAGGACCTGCTGCTGACCCATCGCGGCCTGTCCGGGCCCGGGATCCTGCAGATCTCGAGCTACTGGCAGCCCGGCGACCCGATCCGCGTCGATCTGCTGCCGCAGCGCGACACGGTGGCCGACCTGCTCGACGCGAAGCGCACGTCAAAGCGCCAGGTCGGTTCGCTGCTCGCCGACTGGGTGCCGTCGCGCCTCGCGCATGCGTGGCTCGACACCTACCGCGTCGCGGCCGACGCGCGGCTCGCGGACCTGCCCGACAAGACGCTGCGCCAGATCGGCGACGCGCTGTCCGGCTGGACGCTGACGCCGAACGGCACCGAGGGCTACAAGAAGGCCGAAGTGACGAAGGGCGGGGTCGATACGCGCGACCTGTCGTCGGCGACGATGATGAGCGCGCGTGTACCGGGGCTGTTCTTCGTCGGCGAGGCGGTGGACGTGACGGGCTGGCTCGGCGGCTACAACTTCCAGTGGGCATGGGCGTCCGGTACGGCGGCCGGACAGGCGGCGGCCGAGTATGCGCGCGGCGCCTGACGAGACCGGGCCGACGCCGTTTTGACGGGACCAGTCCCCGTGCCTTTAGGCAATCGCTCTGCTATACTCGGTAGTCTTTCCTTGCAAACCTTTATTCGTGTCGGATCATGACGATCATTCGCGTTAAAGAGAACGAGCCGTTCGAAGTTGCAATGCGTCGCTTCAAGCGCACGATCGAGAAGAATGGTCTGTTGACCGAGCTTCGTGCGCGCGAGTTTTACGAGAAGCCGACCGCGGAGCGCAAGCGCAAGAAGGCTGCTGCAGTGAAGCGTCATTACAAGCGCATCCGCAGCCAGACACTGCCGAAGAAGCTGTACTGAACGATTGGGCGCCGCGCGGTTCGCTGAGCGGCGCACCGGCGACTCCGTGCGATCAGGTGATCGAGAAAGATCGAGCATGATCATGCGACCGATCAGGCGAGCCGCCGATGCCGGATTCGAGCAACCCGCTTGAGACACTGTCCCAAGCGGGTTTTTGTGTTGACGCCCTTATGGCGGGCGTCGGATTCACGTTTCCTTCCCGGGTGAAAGATGAGTTTGAAAGAGCAGATCAGCGAAGACATGAAGGCCGCGATGCGCGCGAAGGAAAGCGAGCGCCTGGCAACGATTCGCCTGCTGATGGCCGCGATCAAGCAGCGCGAAGTCGACGATCAGATCACCCTCGACGACGCGGGCATCACGGCCGTGATCGACAAGATGATCAAGCAGCGCAAGGATTCGATCAGCCAGTTCCAGGCAGCCAGCCGTGACGACCTCGTCGCGAAGGAGCAGGCCGAACTGGTCGTGCTGAGCGGCTACATGCCCGAGCAGCTGTCGGAGGCCGAGGTGGCTGCCGAAGTCCAGGCAGCGGTCGCGCAGACGGGTGCCGCCGGCCCGCAGGACATGGGCAAGGTGATGGGCGTGCTGAAGGGCAAGCTCGCAGGCCGCGCCGACATGACGGCGATTTCCGCGCTGGTCAAGGCCGCGCTCACGAAGTAACACCTGTTTCCCCGGCGCGCCGTGCGTGCGCCGGGGTGTCGTATTGTCTTTTTTCGCTCGATCCCACGGTGATTCCGCATTCGTTCCTGCAGGATTTGCTGAACCGCGTCGATATCGTCGACGTGGTGGGCAAGTACGTGCAGCTCAAGAAGGGCGGCGCCAATTTCATGGGGCTGTGCCCGTTCCATAACGAGAAGAGCCCGTCGTTTACCGTCAGCCCAACCAAGCAGTTCTATCACTGCTTCGGTTGCGGGGCTCACGGCACGGCGATCGGCTTTCTGATGGAGCACGCGGGGCTCACGTTCCCGGAGGCCGTGCAGGATCTCGCGC
>NZ_SCNZ01000078.1:0-23761 GCF_005502655.1 Burkholderia sp. 4NA327C6
CCTTCCCGCCTTCCCGCTTTCCCGCCTTCCCGCCCTTCGCGCCGCACCGCCATTCCAAGCGCGATGCACCATCAGCGCCCATCGCGTCACGAAATCTTCATTCAATTCTCCGCGGGCGATGCCGTTAAGTCGGGCGTCCTGTCGATTCGGCTGCCCTCGCCCATGCCCGCGCCCCACCCCGACTCCGCTGCCGTCAGCATCACGCGCCTGATCGCGGATCGCGCGCTCGCCGCCGTCTTCCAGCCGATCGTCGATCTCGGGTCGGGGACGGTCGTGGGCTACGAGGGCCTGATACGCGGCCCGCACGGCACGGACCTCGAGCCGCCCGCCGCGCTGTTCGCGCAGGCCGCGCGCGAAGGCGAAACGATCGCGCTCGAACAGGCGGCCGCGCTCACCTGCCTCGACGCGTTCGCGGCGCTCGGCTGCGACGGCAAGCTGTTCCTCAACTTCAGCGCCGGGACGATCCTGAAGCTCGCGAGCGAACGCGAGCGTGCGCGCCAGCTCCTCGTGCGCGCGCGGATCGGCGCCGAGCGCATCGTGATCGAGCTGACCGAGCAGAATGCGATTCCCGATGTCGCCCAGATCGGGCCGGCCGTCGCGTCGCTGCGCGACGCCGGCATCCAGTTCGCGCTCGACGACTACGGCACCGCGAACGCGAGCATGAACCTGTGGCTGCGCCTGAATCCGGACGTCGTGAAGATCGACCGCTTCTTCATCCACGACATCGCGCGCGACCCGCTGAAGTTCGAAGCCGTGAAGGCGATGCAGCACTTCGCGCAGGCGAGCGGCGCGAAACTGATCGCGGAAGGCATCGAGAACGAATGCGACCTGATCGTCGTGCGCGACATGGGCATCTGCTGCGTGCAGGGCTTCCTGCTCGGCCGGCCCAACGCGCAGCCGTCGCGGGTCGTCGCGCCGGCAGCGCGCGATGCGATCCGCGCGCCGCACATCGCGGTGTTTCCCGGCGCGACGCGCTCGGTGCGGCCGGCCGGCACGATCGCCGGAAAGATGCTCGTGCCGGCGCCGGCATTGCCGCGCGACGCGACCAGCAACGACGTGCTCGACCTGTTCAACCGGATGCCCGACCTGCATGCGGTCGCGCTCGTCGAACGCGGGCGGCCCGTCGCGCTCGTGAATCGCCGCGGCTTCATCGACCGCTTCGCACTGCCGTACCACCGCGAGGTGTTCGGAAAGAAGCCATGCCTGCAGTTCGCGAACGATGCGCCGCTGATGATCGACAACGCGACGACCTTCGAGCAGCTCGCGATGCTGCTCGCGAGCCACGACCAGCGCTATCTCGCGGACGGCTTCGTGATCACCGAGCACGGCCGCTACGTCGGGCTCGGCACCGGCGAGAGCCTGGTGCGCGCGGTGACCGAGATGCGGATCGAGGCCGCGCGCTACGCGAATCCGCTGACGTTCCTGCCCGGCAACATCCCGATCAGCGCGCACATCGACCGGCTGCTCCAGCGCGACGCCGGTTTTCATGCGTGCTACGTCGACCTGAACCAGTTCAAGCCGTTCAACGACCAGTACGGCTACTGGCAGGGCGACGAGGTGCTGAAGTTTGCGGCGACGGTGCTGGCCGGCGTGTGCGACCCGCAGCGCGACTTTCTCGGGCACGTCGGCGGCGACGATTTCCTCGTGCTGTTCCAGCGCGACGACTGGCGCGAACGCGCCGCCGACGCGATCGCCCGCTTCAACGAGGGCGCGCAGCTCTTTTACACGCAGGCCGACCGGCAAGCGGGCGGGCTGCACGGCGAGGACCGCCACGGCAACCCGGCGTTCTTCGGCTTCGTGACGATGGCGATCGGCGCGGTCGGCGTGGCGCCCGGCGCGCACGGCGCGAAGCGCTACGGCAGCGACGAGATCGCGTCGGTCGCCGCGCTCGCGAAGCGGCGGGCGAAACAGCAGCCGGACGGGCTCGCGGTCGTCGACCTCGACGCGGGCCGCGCCGCGCTGCGCCATCGCGGCGAGCCGCCGGCCGTGGCAATCCGCTGAACGGCGGGCGACGACCGCTTGCAGACACGGCGGCGCCCGGCGCGGCGATGGCGGTCATTCACCCGCCAGCCAACCGGACCGTTAGTTGCACACCGGCTTCGCGGTGGCCCGCGGAGGCGATCGGGGCACCGCCCAGCGAACGCATGAAGCCAGCCCGCTTGCCGCCCGTTTCCCGCTCGCGAGGCGCGCGCATGTCCACCTTGCCTTTTTCGCGTTTTGTTTAGTATTTTTAGTAACGGCGTTTTCGCAGATTAGCGCTTAAAACCCGGGAATTTGCGGGTATTCCCCGGCTATCCGGCCCGAATTCCGCAATACGTTTTACTATACAATCGCTTTCACCCTAAACAAACCGGACCCCGAACGATGGGTACGACCATTCGCGATGTGGCGCGGGCGGCAGAGGTCTCGATCGGCACCGTCTCCCGCGCGCTGAAAAACCAGCCGGGCCTCTCCGAAGCCACGCGTGCGCGCATCGTCGAGATCGCGCAGCGGCTCGGCTACGATCCCGCGCAACTGCGGCCGCGCATCCGCCGGCTCACCTTCCTGCTGCATCGCCAGCACAACCGCTTTCCGGCCAGCCCGTTCTTCTCGCACGTGCTGCACGGCGTCGAGGACGCGTGCCGCGAGCGTGGCATCGTGCCGACGCTGCTCACGGTCGGGCCGAACGACGACGTGCTGCGCCAGATGCGCCCGCACGCGCCCGACGCGATCGCGGTGGCCGGCTTCATCGAGCCCGAGACGATCGAGGCGCTCGCCGCGACCGGCCGCCCGCTCGTGCTGATCGACCTGTGGGCGCCCGGGCTGCGCTCGGTGAACATCGACAACGCGACGGGCGCGGCGCTCGCGATGCGCCACCTGCTCGCCACCGGCCGCACGCGGATCGCGTTCATCGGCGGCTCGCCCGCGCACTACAGCATCGCTCAGCGCGCGATCGGCTACCGGCGCGCGTTCTTCGAGGCCGGGCGGCTGTTCGATCCCGCGTACGAAGTGACGATCGATGCGGGGCTCGATCCCGACACCGGCGCCGCGCGGGCGATGGAGCAGTTGCTCGACGCGCCGGGCCCGCGCCCGGAAGCCGTCTTCGCGTACAACGACGCGGCCGCGCTCGCCGCGCAGCGCGTGTGCACCGCGCGCGGGCTGCGCATTCCCGACGACATCGCGATCGTCGGCTTCGACAACATCCCCGCTGCCGCGCACGCGAGCCCGCCGCTCACGACGCTCGCGGTCGACAAGGAGGCGCTCGGCCGCCGCGGCGTCGAGCTGCTGCTCGCGGAAGCGCCCGAGCGCACCGAGATTTCCCTGCCCGTCGAGCTGATCGTGCGGGCCAGCAGCCAGCCCGCCGGCTCCCCGGCACTCGATACCGCCACGGTCACCGAATCATGAACATGCCCCCGGTCCAACCCTGCACGGCCGCGCCGGCCGCCCACACGCAAGCCGCGCCGTTCGTCGCGAGCTTTCGCGACCCGTCGTTCCTGCTGTCGCACATCGAGGACACGCTGCGCTTCTACGCCACGAACGCATTCGACCCGACGGGCGGCTTCTACCACTACTTCCGCGACGACGGCAGCATCTACAACCGCACGTCGCGCCACCTCGTCAGCAGTTGCCGGTTCGTCTTCAACTACGCGATGGCGTACCGGCATTTCGGCGATCCGCGCCACCTGGAATACGCGCGCCACGGGCTGCGCTTCCTGCGCGAAGCGCACTGGGACGACGAACGGCAGGGCTACGACTGGGAACTCGACTGGCGCGACGGCGCGAAGCGCTCGACCCTCGACGGCACGCGCCACTGCTACGGGCTCGCGTTCGTGCTGCTCGCGGCCGCGCACGCGACGATGGCCGGCATCGACGAGGCCCGCCCGCTGATCGCGGCCACCTTCGAGCTCGCCGAGCACCGTTTCTGGGATGCGGCCGCGGGCCTCTATGCGGACGACGCGACGCCGAACTGGGTCGTGTCGTCGTACCGCGGCCAGAACGCGAACATGCACATGACGGAGGCACTGCTCGCCGCGTACGAGGCGACCGGCCACCTCACGTACCTCGATCGCGCGGAAAAGCTCGCGTCCCACGTGACGCAGCGCCAGGCCGCGCTGTCGGGCGGGCTCGTGTGGGAGCACTACCATGCGGACTGGTCGGTCGACTGGGACTACAACAAGGAAGACAGCTCGAACATCTTCCGTCCGTGGGGCTTCCAGCCCGGGCACCAGACCGAATGGGCGAAGCTGCTGCTGATCCTCGAGCGGCACCGCCCGCTCGACTGGCTCGTGCCGCGCGCGGCCGAGCTGTTCGACGCCGCGCTCACGCACGCGTGGGACACCGATCACGGCGGCCTGTGTTACGGCTTCGGCCCCGACTTCACGATCTGCGACCACAACAAGTATTTCTGGGTGCAGGCGGAAACCTTCGCGGCCGCCGCGATGCTCGGCGCGCGCACCGGCAGCGAACGCTTCTGGGACTGGTACGACGAGATCTGGCGCTACAGCTGGGCGCACTTCGTCGATCACCGCTACGGCGCGTGGTACCGCATCCTCACCTGCGACAACCGCAAGTACAGCGACGAGAAGAGCCCGGCCGGCAAGACCGACTATCACACGATGGGCGCGTGCTACGACGTGCTCGCGACCCTCGCGCGTGCGCAGCGCAGCGAGCCGACGCAATGAGCGGCGGCACGTTTCCGGCTTTCGTGTCGGCGGGCGACATCCTCACCGACATGGTGCGCGCGGGTGACGCGCAATGGACCTCGGTGCCGGGCGGCGCCGGCTGGAACGTCGCGCGCGCGGTTGCGCGGCTCGGCGTGCCGAGCGCGCTCGCGGGCTCGATCGGCGAAGACTGCTTCTCCGACGTGCTGTGGCGCACGAGCGAAGCGGCGGGGCTCGACCTGCGCTTCCTGCAGCGCGTCGCGCGGCCGCCGCTGCTCGCGATCGTCCACGAGACCCGCCCGCCCGCGTACTTCTTCATCGGCGAAGCGAGCGCGGATCTCGCGTTCGATCCGGCGCGACTGCCGGCCGGCTGGACCGACCACGTGCAATGGGCGCATTTCGGCTGCATCAGCCTCGTGCGCGAACCGCTCGCGGGCACGCTGGCCGCGCTCGCGGCCGACCTGCACGCGCGCGGCGTGAAGATCAGCTTCGACCCGAACGTCCGGAACCTGATGACGGCCGCGTTCCGGCCGACGCTCGAAAAGATGGCCGCGCTCGCCGACCTGATCAAGGTGTCCGACGAGGACCTGCGGCACCTGTTCGGCGGCGACGGCCCCGACGCGATTGGCGCGGTGCGCGCGCTGAACCCGCGCGCGGCGGTGCTCGTCACGCGCGGCGCACAGGCGGCGACGCTCTACGCGGACGGCGACGTGCATGAAGCCAGCCCGCCGCGCGTCGAGGTGGCCGACACCGTCGGCGCGGGCGACGCGTCGATCGGCGGCATGCTGTTCAGCCTGATGGCCGCGCCGCAGCGATCGTGGCGCGAGCATCTCGTGTTCGCGCTGGCGGCGGGCGCCGCGGCGTGCCGCCATACGGGCGCGCACGCGCCGACGCTCGACGAGGTCGTCGCACTGATCGAACGATGACGGGACGGAGGGCGACCGGACCCCGTTCGGTCACCGATAAGCGGCGCTGTACATGCTGCGCCGCAGTGCTACGATGAAGTGTCCTTTTGCGGGAGAGCACGATGGACACCAACACGTTCACGAAGGGCATCTACACGGCCAAGGCGCATACCCAGCAAGTGGGCAACGGGCAGTTCCAGGGTTACGTGATCCTCGCGCGGGACGACGGGGACGACACCGAGAACACGCGCTACGACGTCCACTCGACGAGCCCCAGCGAGGAGGAAGCGTTCGACGAGGCGAAGGCGCTCGCGCACCGGATCCTCGGCGAAATCGAGCTGTAACACGCCGCCATTCAGGCGCGGCTCAGAGCAGCCGCGCCACCATCGACAGCAGCATCGTCAGCACCAGCGTCGACATGAACGGGAACGGGTAGCGCCGCCCGCCGAGCGTCAGCGTGACGTCGCCCGGCATCCGCCCGATGCCGAGCTTGCCGAGCCACGGCCAGCAGCGCGTCAGGATCATCACCGCGACGAACGACGTCATCAGCCAGCGCAGCATGTCGGCTCCCGTCAGAGGGCGTGCGAGCGGTCGCCGCGCGCGAACGCGTCGAGCGTGCCGTCGATGCCGCGCGAGAACGCGATCACCTTGAACAGCTCGCCCATCTCGGCTTCGGAAATCAGCTTCTGCACCGCGTTCGCGGCCGGCAGGAAGGCGTGGATGTCCGACGGATCGATCGCGGACAACGCGTCGGTGATGCCCGCGTTCAGCAGGAAGCGCGCCTGCGACGTGTAACCGAGCAAATCGGCGCCAGTCGCCACAGCCGCGTCGTAGATGCCGGTGAATTCGACGTGCGCGGTGATGTCCTGCAGCCCCGGGTACAGGAACGGGTCGTCGTGCGCGTGGTGACGGTAGTGGCACATCAGCGTGCCGCGGTCGCGCTGCGGGTGGTAGTACTCGTGCGCGGGAAAGCCGTAGTCGACCAGCAGCACCGCGCCGCGCCCGAGCATCGTACAGACGGTGCGCGTGAACGCCAGCGCGGCCTCGTGCGTCTCGGTCACGTAGCCGTCCGCCGCATCGTCCAGGCCCGCGAGCACCGGCGGCAGGCCGGCCGGTGCGGCCGGCCGGTCCTCGAACACGAACGCCTGCTGCGCGTCGAGCGCAACACCGCGCTCGCGCCATGCGCCGCCCGCCTTCGCGAACAGGCGCACCGGCATCGCATCGAGCACCTCGTTGCCGACCACGACACCGTCGAACCGCTCGGGCAGCGCGTCGAGCCAGCGCACCTTCGCGGCGAGCGCCGGGGCGGCGGCCGTGATCGTGTCGCGCTGCCGCTCGCGCAGCTCGCCCGAGAGATCGACGATCAGGTAGGCGTCGAGTTCGACGCCCAGCGCGTCGAGTGCCGCGAGCAACCCGGCCGCGAGCTTGCCCGTGCCGGCGCCGAATTCCATCACGCTGCGCGTGCCGCTCGCCGCGAGCGCTTCCGCGACCGGTTGCGCGAGCGTCTGCGCGAACAGCGGCGACAGCTCGGGCGCGGTGACGAAGTCGCTGCCGTCATCGGCACGGCGCCCGAACTTGCGCGCGCCGCCGCTGTAATAGCCGAGGCCGGGCGCATACAACGCGCGCTCCATGAAGCGGTCGAACGGCAGCCAGCCGCCGGCCGCCGCGATCTCGTCGCGCAATTGCGCGGCGAGGGTTTCGGACTGCGCGAGCGCGTCAGGGCCGGGAGCAGGTAAACTAGCGGGTTCGTGAGCTTTCGGGTTCATCCCGGCATTGTAAATGACCGTTTCAGCCGATACGTCGACCCAGCGCGTGGCGCTCGTCACAGGTGCCCTGGGCAGCGCAGCCGACGCCGCGTCGATCGGTCGTGCGCTCGCCACGGGATTCGCCCGGCGCGGCTGGGACGTCGCGCTGCAGCGCAGCCACGGCACGCCGCATGCGGCGGCCGACGCACTCGTCGCCGAAGTCGCGGCGCTGGGCCGCCGCGCGGTCGTGCTCGACGCCGATCTGGCCCTGGAGGCCGACGCCGCCGGACTCGTCGCCGCGTGCGGCGCGGCGCTCGGCCGGCCCGCGTGCGCGGTGTTCGTGAGTGCCAGCGCCGGCGCCGACGACGCGCACACGGTGGACGGCGCATCGCTCGCCGGCGCCCTCGCGCGCAACGTGACCGCGCCGCTCGCGCTGGCCCGCGCGCTCGCCGATGCGACGCCCGACGCCGCGCGCGAGCACGAAGCGCTGCGCGCGTGCGCGATCCACGTGCTGGATCAGGCCCTGTTTCACCCGGCACCCGCGCAGATGTCGCACGCGCTGATGCAGGCCGCGCTGAACCGCGCGACGTCGGCGCTGGCGCTGGCGCTCGCGCCGAAGGTGCGGGTCGCGGCGCTCGTGCGCGGCCACGCGCCGCACGCGGACGACATCGCGGCAGCCGCCTGCTATCTCGCGAGCGCGCCCGGCGTCACCGGCGCGACGCTGACCGTCGACGGCGGCGAGCACCTCGTGCCGCCCGCCGCCGGCCCGAATGAATGAACTGCGCGGAACGCGCGGCCTGACTGCCGCCGCCCGCGCCGCTTTGCGTGTGCGCACGCCAATTTGACTGGGACGACCATGTTTTCCGCTCTCCTGCACCCCCGCCTCGCGGACTGCCGCAGGCTCTACCTGCGCGACTACGAAGTGCACATCAACATCGGTGCCTTCGAACACGAGAAGCGCGGCGAGCAGCGCGTCGTCATCAATATCGACCTGTTCGTGCCGCTCGCGCTGTCCACCCCCGTCGACGACCGGCTGCATGAAATCGTCGACTACGATCTGATGAAGCAGAGCGTCACGCAATGCCTGGCGCGCGGCCACATCCACCTGCAGGAAACGCTGTGCGACGCGATCGCCGCGCGCCTGCTGGCGCACGATGCCGTGCGCGCGGTACGCGTCTGTACCGAGAAACCGGACGCTTATCCGGACTGCGACGCCGTCGGCGTCGAAGTCTTTCGCATCAAGGACGAGGAGCGCACATGAACGCCCCCCACATGAATGACATGACGGCCGATGCCGCCACCCTCGACACGCCCGCCGCGCCGGCCGGCCGCCCGGCGCTGACGCGTCGCGAGCAGAAGGACGCGTACGAGAACAACAAGCTGTTCAAGCGGATCGTGCGCCAGGTCGGCCAGGCGATCGGCGACTTCAACATGATCGAGCAAGGCGACAAGGTGATGGTGTGCCTGTCGGGCGGCAAGGACAGCTATGCGATGCTCGACGTGCTGCTGCGCCTGCGCGAACGCGCGCCGATCGATTTCGACATCGTCGCGGTGAACCTCGACCAGAAGCAGCCGGGCTTCCCCGAGCACGTGCTGCCGGAATACCTGAAACAGGTCGGCGTGCCGTTCCACATCGAGAACCAGGACACCTACAGCATCGTCAAGCGGCTCGTGCCCGAGGGCAAGACGACCTGCTCGCTGTGCTCGCGGCTGCGCCGCGGGATCCTGTACCGCGTGGCCGGCGAGCTCGGCGCGACCAAGATCGCGCTCGGCCACCATCGTGACGACATCGTGCAGACGCTGCTGCTCAACATGTTCTACGGCGGCAAGCTGAAGGGGATGCCGCCGAAGCTGCAGTCGGACGACGGCAAGAACATCGTGATCCGCCCGCTCGCGTACGTGAAGGAAACCGATCTCGAGAAATACGCGGAACTGCGCGAATTCCCGATCATCCCGTGCAACCTGTGCGGCAGCCAGCCGAACCTGAAGCGCGCGGAAATGAAGGCGCTGATCCGCGAATGGGACAAGCGCTTCCCGGGCCGCGTCGAGAACATGTTCAACGCGCTCGCGAAGGTCGTGCCGTCGCACCTGATGGACACGACGCTGTACCCGTTCCAGTCGCTGCGCGCGACGGGCGAGGCCGATCCGCAGGGCGATATCGCGTTCGACGAGGAGCCGTGCGCGTCGGGCGACGACAGCGCCGCGCCGGGTAGCGCCCAACCGATCTCGATCGTCCAGTTCGACGATCTGTAAGCAGGGACCGAACACCCGCCGAAACCGGGGCCGGCGGCCTCGTTTCGGCGTTGTCGCCCCGCTGCGACAGGCCCGGAGCGACAAGGGCCGCGTGCTAAAATGGACGGCTTCGAACTCTGACCCAAGCGCGCGCCATGAATATCGTGATTTTGGCGGCAGGCACCGGCAAGCGCATGCGTTCCGCGCTGCCGAAAGTGCTTCACCCGCTGGCCGGCAGGCCGCTCCTCTCCCACGTCATCGACACCGCGCGCACGCTGCAGCCGTCCCGGCTCGTCGTCGTCGTCGGTCATGGCGCCGAGCAGGTCCAGGCCGCCGTCGCCGCACCCGACGTCCAGTTCGCGGTGCAGGCCGAACAGCTCGGCACCGGCCACGCGGTGCGCCAGGCACTGCCGCTCCTCGATCCCGCGCAACCGACGCTCGTGCTGTACGGCGACGTGCCGCTCACGCGCGCGTCGACCTTGCAGCGCCTCGTCGACGCCGCACGCGAAGGCCGTTACGGGATTCTGACGGTCACCCTCGACGATCCGACCGGCTATGGCCGCATCGTGCGCGACGCGGCCGGCTTCGTCACGCGCATCGTCGAACAGAAGGACGCGTCGCCCGAACAGTTGAAGATCGCCGAGATCAACACCGGCATCATCGTCACGCCCACGGCCCAGCTGTCGATGTGGCTCGGCGCGCTGAGGAACGAGAACGCGCAGGGCGAGTACTACCTGACCGACGTCGTCGAACTGGCGATCGAGGCCGGTTTCGACGTCGTTACCGCGCAGCCCGACGAGGAATGGGAAACGCTCGGCGTGAACAGCAAGGCGCAGCTCGCCGAGCTCGAGCGCATCCACCAGCGCAACATCGCCGACGCACTGCTCGTCGACGGCGTCACGCTCGCCGATCCGGCGCGCGTCGACGTGCGCGGCACGCTGCGCTGCGGCCGCGACGTGTCGATCGACGTGAACTGCGTGTTCGAAGGCAACGTGACGCTCGCCGACAACGTGACGATCGGCGCGAACTGCGTGATCCGCAACGCGTCGGTCGGCGCGGGCACACGCATCGACACGTTCACGCACATCGACGGCGCCGAGCTGGGCGCGCACACCGTGATCGGCCCGTACGCGCGGCTGCGCCCCGGCGCGCAGCTCGCGGACGAAGCGCACGTGGGCAACTTCGTCGAGGTGAAGAACGCGGTGATCGGCCACGGCTCGAAGGCGAACCACCTCACCTACATCGGCGACGCCGACATCGGCGCGCGCGTGAACATCGGCGCGGGCACGATCACCTGCAACTACGACGGCGCGAACAAGTTCCGCACCGTGATCGAGGACGACGTGTTCGTCGGCTCCGATACGCAGCTCGTCGCGCCCGTGCGCGTCGGCCGCGGCGTGACGATCGCCGCCGGCACGACGATCTGGAAGGACGTGGCCGACGGCCTGCTCGCGTTGAACGAGAAGACCCAGACCGCAAAGAGCGGCTACGTCCGCCCGGTCAAGAAGAAAACTTAACATCACGCGGGTGCCGTACGGCGCCCGCTTCCCTATGGAAGGTAGATTTCATGTGCGGCATTGTCGGCGCAGTTGCGCAGCGTAATATCGTTCCGGTGCTGATCGAAGGTTTGCGGCGCCTCGAATACCGTGGCTATGATTCGTGCGGCGTCGCCGTGCTCGAGCCGGACGCACCGAAGCGCGCGCGCAGCGTCGCGCGCGTCGCCGATCTCGACGCGCAGGTGAGCGAATCGCACCTCGAAGGCACCACCGGCGTCGCGCACACCCGCTGGGCGACGCACGGCGCGCCCGTCACGCACAACGCGCACCCGATCTTCTCGTCGAATGCGCTCGCGCTCGTGCACAACGGCATCATCGAGAACTTCGAATCGCTGCGCGACGCGCTGCGCGCGAAGGGCTACGAGTTCGTGTCGCAGACCGACACCGAAGTGATCGCCCACCTCGTGCACAGCCTGTATCGCGGCAACCTGTTCGACGCGGTGCGCGAAGCGGTCGGCCAGCTGCACGGTGCGTATGCGATCGCCGTGATCCACAAGGACCAGCCGCACACCGTCGTCGGTGCGCGCCAGGGTTCGCCGCTCGTGGTCGGCCACGGCGACGGCGAGAACTTCCTCGCGTCCGACGCGCTCGCACTCGCGGGCAGCACCGACCACTTCACGTTCCTCGAGGAAGGCGACGTGTGCGAGCTGTCGCTCGACGGCGTGAAGATCGTCGACCGCAACGGCGCCACCGCGCAGCGCGAGATCCGCGTGGTCAGCGCGTACGGCGGAGCGGTCGAACTCGGGCCGTATCGTCACTTCATGCAGAAGGAAATCTTCGAGCAGCCGCGCGCGATCAGCGATACCGTGCCGCAGGCGGACGCATTCGACGCGACGCTGTTCGGCGACGCCGCGCCCGCCGCGTTCGCAGACATCGACAGCCTGCTGATCCTCGCGTGCGGAACGAGCTACTACTCGGGCCTGACCGCGAAATACTGGCTCGAATCGATCGCGAAGATCCCGACGCAGGTCGAAATCGCCAGCGAGTACCGCTACCGCGAATCGGTGCCGAACCCGCGCCAGCTCGTGCTGGTGATCTCGCAGTCGGGCGAGACGGCCGACACGCTCGCGGCGCTCAAGCATGCGCAGTCGCTCGGCCACACGCACACGCTCGCGGTCTGCAACGTCGCGACGAGCGCGATGGTGCGCCTCACCGAGATGCAGTTCCTGACGCACGCGGGCACCGAGATCGGCGTCGCGTCGACGAAGGCGTTCACGACGCAGCTCGTCGCACTGTTCGTGCTGGCGGCCACGCTCGGCAAGCTGCGCGGGCACGTCGATGCCGCGCAGGAAGCGGAATTCCTGAAGCAGCTGCGCCACCTGCCGGCCGCGCTGAACAGCGTGCTCGCGCTGGAGCCCCAGATCATCGCGTGGTCGGAGGAATTCGCGCGCAAGGAAAACGCGCTGTTCCTCGGCCGCGGGCTGCACTACCCGATCGCGCTCGAAGGCGCGCTGAAGCTGAAGGAAATCTCGTACATCCACGCCGAGGCCTATCCGGCCGGCGAACTGAAGCACGGGCCGCTCGCGCTCGTCACGGAAGCGATGCCGGTCGTCACGGTCGCGCCGAACGACACGCTGCTCGAGAAGCTGAAGTCGAACATGCAGGAAGTGCGTGCGCGCGGCGGCGAGCTGTACGTGTTCGCCGATGCCGACACGCAGATCGTCAACGACGACGGCCTGCACGTGATCCGGATGCCGGAGCACTACGGGCAACTGTCGCCGATCCTGCACGTCGTGCCGCTGCAATTGCTTGCGTATCACACCGCGTGCGCACGCGGCACCGACGTCGACAAGCCGCGCAACCTCGCGAAGTCGGTGACGGTGGAATAAGGCGGGACGCCGGTCCGCGTGCCGGCGAGATAGACGGAGAGACAATGGCAAGACTGATTGGATGTGGTGTGCTGGCGCTGACGTTCGCGTCGACGGGCTGGGCCGCCGAGCATTACGTCGAGGTCTGGAATCCGCCCGAGGCGCGGCAGCCGGCAGCCCACGCGCCGGAAGCCCGTACCCCGGCCACGCACACGGGCGCCGACGCACGCGCCGGCAAGAGCGCGGAGAAGCACGCGAATGCCACCCCGAAAGCCGCGGCGAAGCCGCACAAGCGCCGCGTCGTGCAGGCCGTGAAAGCCGATTCGCATCGTCCGCCCGCGGCCGAGGCGCCGGCCGCTCCGCGCCCCGTTGCGCAGCCCGCAGCGGGACGCCTGACGGTGATGCAGCCGGCTGCGCCCGATGCGCCGCACGCACTGAGTTACTCCAACATCCCGCGTCAATACACACCGGACGGCAACGTGCTGCAGGTCGGCACGCACGGCCGCGCCGCGGAGGTGACTCGATAATGGAAGCGCAGACCTACCACGGCTACCAGATCTGGGGCCACGCGATCCTGCAGCAGGACGAGATCCTGCAGCCCGAGCGCTTCGCGGCGAGCGGCACGATCACGCAGAACAACAAGCTGGTCGAGGCATCCGGCGTGCTCGGCGTGTTCGACACCGAGGACGACGCGCGCGAAGCGGGGCTCGAATGGGCTCGCGCCTGGATCGACAGCCACCGCTGAGCACGCGCGGCGTGCGCACATGAAAAAAAGGGGCGTCATGGACGCCCCTTTCCTGTTCGAACCCGTGCAACTCAAGCCGCGGGCCGTGGCGGCCGAATCGCCGTCTGCGGCCGGCCGACCAGCCGCGCCAGCCCGACGATCGTGGCCAGCGTCGCGAGATACGCGACGATCTGGATGCCCGCCGGGCGCGCGGTATAGCCGATCAGCGTATGCAGCGCCTTGCCGACGAGGCTCGAATCCTTGAGCAGCCACGACGTATCCCAGATCGCATCGCCCCACGACGGCACGAGGCCCGCCGAGAGCAGGAAGCCGACGCACTGGCTCGCCATCCCCGCCGCGAGCAGCACGATCAGCCAGTTGGTGACGGTGAACAGGCGTTTCAGCGGAATCTGCAGCAGGCCCGCATACATCCCGTAGCCGAGCCCGGCGCCGCCAAGCACACCCAGCAGCCCGCCGACGATCATCTGCGGCGTCTGCCCCGGATCGCCCGCCGCGATGCCGTACAGGAACAGCACGGCCTCGGAGCCTTCGCGCAGCACCGCGACGCCGACCACGATCGCCAGCCCCGTCAGCGGCTTGCTGCCGTCCGCGACGGCGCGCCCGACCGCGTTCATCTGCATCGCCATCTCGCGGCCGTGCCGGCTCATCCAGATGCTGTGCCACGCGAGCATCAGCGTCGCGACGAACATCACGCCCGCGTTGAACACCTCCTGCCCCATGCCGGACGCCCACTGCGAAATCACGTCGGCAAACGCGGCGATCAGGCCGGCGCCGATCACGCCGCCAACCAGCCCGCCGCCGACCCACCAGCCGCGCCGCGGCACGCCCTTGGTGGCGGCCATCACGATCGACACCACCAGCGCGGCCTCGAGCACTTCACGAAAGACGATCAGGGCAGTAGACAACATGGCGATATGGGCTTATTTGACGGTCAGGTGCGTCTTCGACTGCGCTTCGTGATACTCGTCGTGGAATTCGTACGTGCCGGCCTTCAGCGGCCCGACCATGATTTCCACCGACTTGCCCGCGGGCACGACCTTCTCCGCCTTGAAGTCGTCGCTCTCGAATTCGGCAGGCGTCGCGTCGAGGTTCTTCACGACGAACTTCACCTTCTTGCCGGCGGGGATCGTCACGCCGTCCGGCGAAAACTTGTGGTCCTTCAGGGTCAGGTTGACGACATCGTCGGCCGCGAATGCGGACGTTGCCGATGCGCCCAGCAGGGCCAGCGCGAAGCCGAAAGCGAAACGATTCATGAGGGTAACGAATTGAAATATCGAAGAGAACCGATATTAAGATCGATTCGCATTTTCAACTCGCGTACCCTTACTGGCGACATGGTGATCATGCTTCATGGATCGCCGCCGCGCTTTGTCCGGCAAGGCGCCCGCCCCGAAAGGCGCGGCATGCTTCGCCGTCAATCGGGACAAGTTCCGAATGACGTCAAAGGATCGATCGCGATTCATCAGACTTCACGTTTACAACATACTGTCGCCGCCGCGAGGCGACACGCGTACGCTTGACCTTCCCACCGTGACAAGCTTCACGCTGTCGATGCTTGTCAATCGTCAACTCAGGAGAACACGATGGAATTCGAAGTCCAGGACATGACCTGCGGCGGCTGCGCCAATGCCATCACGCGCGCGGTGACGGCCGCCGATCCCGCCGCGAAGCTCGACATCGACGTCGCGGCGAAGATCGTCAAGGTCGAATCGGCGCAAGGCGCCGAGCGCGTGCAGTCGATCATCGAGGCCGCCGGCTTCCACCCCGCGCTGCGCGCCGCATAACGCCGCACACTGCCAACCGCGGGCACGCCGCCGACCGGCGCTGCGCCCGCGGCCGGTTGCGCGTCAGCGCAGCCGGATCAGCGTCGACTTCAGCTCGGTGTATTTCTCGAGCGCGTGCAGCGACTTGTCGCGGCCGTTGCCCGACTGCTTGTAGCCGCCGAACGGGAAGTTCATGTCGCCGCCCTCGTCGTAGCAGTTCACCCAGACGGTGCCCGCACGCAGCCGGCGCGACACGTCGTGCGCGGTCGTCAGGTTCGACGTCCACACGGCTGCGGCCAGCCCGTATTCGGTGTCGTTCGCGATCCGCACGGCCTCGTCGACGTCGTCGAACACGATCACCGACAGCACGGGCCCGAAGATCTCCTCGCGCGCGATCTTCGCATCGGGCTTCACCTCGAACACCGTCGGCTCCACGTAGAAGCCGCCCGTTTCCGCCTTCACGCGCGCACCGCCCGTGACGAGCCGGCCTTCGCTGCGCCCGGCTTCGATATAGCCGAGCACCCGCTCGAGCTGGATGCCGTCGACGATCGCGCCCATCGACACCGACGGGTCGAGCGGATTGCCGGGCACGTACGCGCGCGCGGCCGCGACGAGCTTCTCGATGAACGCGTCCTTGATGTCGCGATGCACGAGCAGCCGCGAACCCGCCGTGCACATCTCGCCCATGTTGTAGAAGATCGCGCCGGCAGCCGCCTGCGCCGCGCGGTCGAGATCGGGGCAATCGGGCAGCACGATGTTCGGCGACTTGCCGCCGAGTTCGAGCCACGCGCGCTTCAGGTTCGACTGCGCGGCGTACTGCATGATCAGCTTGCCGACCGCCGTCGAGCCCGTGAACGCGATGCAGTCGACGTCGCGATGCAGCGCAAGCAGCTTGCCCGGCTCGCCCGCGCCCGGCACGACGTTGAACACGCCGGCCGGCATGCCGGCCTCGACCGCGAGCTGCGCGACACGGATCGCGGTCAGCGGCGATTTCTCCGACGGCTTCAGCACGACGCTGTTGCCCGCCGCGAGCGCGGGGCCGAATTTCCACGCGGCCATCAGGATCGGGAAGTTCCACGGCACGACGGCGGCCACCACGCCGACCGGCTCGCGCGTGACGAGACCGACGAGATGATGATCGGCCGGCGCAACCTCGCCACCGACCTTGTCGATCGCTTCCGCGAACCATTCGACGCAATACGCGGCGCCCGGCACGTCGACCGTCGTCGTGTCGCCGATCGGCTTGCCGGCGTCGAGCGTTTCGAGCAGCGACAGCTCGTCGAGATGCTCGCGCATCAGCGCGGCCCAGCGCAGCAGCACGGCCTTGCGCGCACGCGGGTTCAGCCCGGCCCACACGCCTGCGTCGAACGCACGGCGCGCGGCAGCAACGGCCGCGTTCACGTCGGCTTCGCCGCAATCCGCGACCTTCACGAGCACGCGGCCGTCGATCGGGCTCACGCAGTCGAACGTCTTGCCGCCGTGCGCGTCGCGCAACGCGCCGTCGATGAATGCGCGCCCTTCGATCTCGAGCGACGCCGCCTTGTCCTGCCAGTCAGCCAAAGTCAACTTGTTCATCAGGATGCCTCAGTTTTTTGGCATTCGCGATGCGGCACGCCGCTGCGCATGACGCGCAGCCGGCCGGCAGCGAATGCAGTGACGCGCGGGGGAAGGTCAGAAGGTCGCCGGCGAATTGGCCGAGACGACCTCGCAGATCAGGTCCGCGCTGGGATTGCGAAAACGGTGCGGCAAACGGCTTTCGAAGTAGTAGCCGTCTCCGGGGTCGAGCAGCCACGTTGCGCCGTCGACGGTCAGCTCGAGCCGCCCCGACACGACGACACCGCCCTCGTGCCCCGCGTGCACGAGCATCTCGGGCCCCGTATCGGCCTGCGGCTGATAGATCTCGCGCAGGATGCACATGTTGCGGTCCTTCATGCTCGCGCCGACCAGGTGAAACGCGAGCGTGTCGTTGCCGAGGTTCGGCATCTCGTCGCGACGCGACACGACAGCGCGCGACTCGATCAGCTCGAACGTGAAGAACTCCGCGAGACTCATCGGGATGCATTCGAGCAGCTTCTTCAGCGAACCGACCGACGGGCTCACGCGGCCCTGTTCGATCAGCGAGATCGTGCCGTTGGTCACGCCGGCCCGCTTCGCGAGTTCGCGCTGCGACAGGCCCTGCTTGTTGCGCACGAAACGCAGGCGCTCGGCGACTTCGGTGGACATCGATTCGGTTTCGGACACGATAAGTGCGATGACAAAGTGAAACGACGCGGTGGACAGCCGTTGAATATTCTAATCACTTTATGCCGCGCATCAGCGGGGAAAACCCTGAAAGGCGTTCGAAATAATGAACAGCCCGTCGAGTATTCCTTTTGCGAATCTTTTGTTCGCACTGCTCGGGAAAGCCCTGATGCAGCACCGTTAAAAAACATTTGACGCCGTTTTTGGCTCGTATATGCTGGCTCTCAGGTTAGCGTCATCGAACGTTCATCGGCAGCAAAAAACGTTATTGCAACGCAAAAATTGATGCCCATCAATGTAAATAACGCGTAACCGGCACCTTGATTATTTTAAACGCCCAGCGCGTCGAAACGGTCAGGTGTTCAATACTTTCAACAACCCAGTCGAGTGTAATCGTGAGAGTCCGTGGCCCTCTGGTGAGGTGGGATCGAGGCGATGTGCGAAGTTTGCGCAGCGCGTCGTCCGCTTCCGACGACGGCAGTTGCGGCTGGCATAGTCCTCGCCTGCTTCACCTGTCGATCTACACCATCCTGTCCCGTCGTTCCGTTCGGCGTCACAACGCTGTTTCCGCACGCGCATTCGTCGCCGTCGACACCGACGAAGTGGCGTCGCTGCTGCCGTAGCGCCTCTCCTTTCTTTACGTCGTTCGTTTCATCTGCTGATTCGCCAACCGCATTGTCCGTGCGGTGACGGAACGCGTTCGCGCATGCATTGCCGCGTCGCGACTCGCAAAGAAACGAACGACGGCCTGATCGTCGCGCGCAGCGCGGATCGCCACGCCATCCCGTTGCGCCCATTCACCAGCGGCCTTGCATCTTGCGCAAGGCTGCGGGGCTGTTGCACGCCGGCGTTTCGCCACATCCGGCAAGCAGGACGCAACAACCCTCCGGATAACTGATTGACGTCATGGATAGAAGGAAACCCCTCGTCGGCATCACCGCCGACCACACGCAAATCGGCGCACACGCGTCGCATACGGTCGGCGACAAGTACGTCGCCGCGATCGTCGACGGCGCGCAAGCGTTCGCGATGGTGCTGCCCGCGCTCGGCGAGCGCCAGTCGGCCGACGACGTACTCGACACGGTCGACGGCCTGCTGTTTACCGGCAGCTACTCGAACGTCGAGCCGCATCGGTACGGCGGCGAACCGAGCGCACCGGGCACGAAGCACGACCCGGCCCGCGACGCGACCACGCTGCCGCTGCTGCGCGCGGCGATCGCCGCGGGCGTGCCCGTGCTGGCCGTCTGCCGCGGCTTCCAGGAGCTGAACGTCGCCTGCGGCGGCACGCTGCACCAGCGCGTGCACGAAGTGCCGGGCCTCGCCGATCACCGCGAGGACGACGACGCGCCGATGGATACGCAGTACGGCCCCGCGCACGTCGTGCGCCTGACGCCCGGCGGCAAGCTGCACGCGCTCGCCGGCGGCCGCGACGAAGTGCACGTGAACTCGCTGCACAAGCAGGGCATCGCCCAGCTCGGCTCCGGCCTCGCCGTCGAAGCCGTCGCGCCGGACGGGCTGATCGAAGCCGTGAGCGTCGTCGATGCACCGGCCTTCGCCCTCGCCGTGCAGTGGCACCCGGAATGGCGCCATGCGCAGGACCCGCTGTCGAGCGCGATCTTCCGCGCCTTCGGCGATGCCTGCCGCGCCCGCCGCGCTGCCCGAACGCGCGCCATGGCCGCCGCCGCGCTCGCCTGAGCGCCGACCAAACCAACGAGAACAGACATGCAAGACATCGAAGATTTTCTGAAGCAGCACCGGATCACTGAAGTCGAAGCGATCATTCCCGACATGGCCGGCATCGCGCGCGGCAAGATCACGCCGCGCAACAAGTTCACGTCCGGCGAATCGATGCGCCTGCCGCAGGCCGTGATGGTGCAGACCGTCACCGGCGAATATCCGGAAGACGGCTCGCTGACCGGCGTGACCGACCCCGACATGGTGTGCGTGCCCGACACGTCGACGATCCGCCTGATTCCGTGGGCCGTCGACCCGACCGCGCAGGTGATCCACGACTGCGTGCACTTCGACGGCTCGCCGGTCGAGATCTCGCCGCGCTACGTGCTGCGCCGCGTGCTCGACCTGTACAAGGCGAAGGGCTGGAAGCCGGTCGTCGCGCCGGAACTCGAGTTCTACCTGGTCGACATGAACAAGGATCCCGACCTGCCGCTGCGCCCGCCGGTCGGCCGCACGGGCCGCCCCGAAACGGGCCGCCAGTCGTATTCGATCGAGGCCGTCAACGAGTTCGACCCGCTGTTCGAGGACATCTACGAGTACTGCGAAGCGCAGAACCTCGACATCGACACGCTGATCCACGAAGTCGGCGCGGCGCAGATGGAGATCAACTTCATGCACGGCGACGCGCTGTCGCTGGCCGACCAGGTGTTCCTGTTCAAGCGCACGGTGCGCGAGGCCGCGCTGCGTCACAACATGTACGCGACGTTCATGGCCAAGCCGATGGAAGACGAACCGGGCTCGGCGATGCACGTGCACCAGAGCATCGTCGACGAGGAAACGGGCCAGAACCTGTTCACGTCGCAGGAAACCGGCGGCGCAACGTCGATGTTCTACAACTACCTCGCGGGGCTGCAGA
Organism: Burkholderia sp. 4NA327C6; assembly: GCF_005502655.1. Taxonomy (NCBI): domain Bacteria; kingdom Pseudomonadati; phylum Pseudomonadota; class Betaproteobacteria; order Burkholderiales; family Burkholderiaceae; genus Burkholderia; species Burkholderia sp. 4NA327C6. The sequence continues at coordinate 20,226 of NZ_SCNZ01000078.1, forward strand.
AGTACACGCCGGCGCTGATGCCGATCTTCGCGCCGTACATCAACTCGTACCGCCGCCTGTCGCGCTTCATGGCCGCGCCGATCAACGTGCAGTGGGGCTACGACAACCGCACGGTCGGCTTCCGCATCCCGCACTCGGGCCCGTCGGCGCGCCGCATCGAAAACCGCATTCCGGGTGTCGACTGCAACCCGTACCTCGCACTCGCCGCGACGCTCGCCGCCGGCTATCTCGGCATGACCCAGCGCCTGGAGCCGACCGAGCCGCTCGTCAGCGACGGCTACGAGCTGCCGTACCAGCTGCCGCGCAACCTCGAGGAAGGGCTGACGCTGATGGCCGCCTGCGAGCCGCTCGGCGAGATCCTCGGCCACAAGTTCCTGAAGGCGTATTTCGCGCTGAAGGAAACCGAATACGAAGCGTTCTTCCGCGTGATCAGCTCGTGGGAACGCCGCCATCTGCTGCTGCACGTCTGAGCGTGCACCCGACCGAATACGGAATCACGGAGGAAACATGACGTACCGCAACGAATCAGCCTGGGTCCAGCCGGCCGCACCGAGCGCCACGGCCGCCGCACCGCGCGCGACGCAGGCACGCACGACCGCCGAATACCGCGCGCTCGACGCCGCGCACCACATCCACCCGTTCTCGGACATGGGCGCGCTGAACCGTGCGGGCAGCCGCGTGATCGTGAAGGCCGACGGCGTCTACCTGTGGGACTCGGACGGCAACAAGGTGATCGACGGGATGGCCGGCCTCTGGTGCGTGAACGTCGGCTACGGCCGCAAGGAACTCGCCGACGCCGCGTATCGCCAGATCCAGGAACTGCCGTTCTACAACACGTTCTTCAAGACCACGCACCCGCCGGTGATCGAACTCTCCGCGATGCTCGCGGAAGTGACGCCCGCCGGCTTCAACCACTTCTTCTACTGCAACAGCGGCTCGGAAGGCAACGACACCGTGCTGCGCCTCGTGCACCAGTACTGGCGCGTGCAGGGCCAGCCGCAGAAGAAGTATGTGATCTCGCGCAAGAACGGCTATCACGGCTCGACGATCGCGGGCGGCACGCTCGGCGGAATGGGCTACATGCACGAGCAGATGCCGTCGAAGGTCGAGAACATCGTGCACATCGACCAGCCGTATTTCTTCGGTGAAGCGGCGGCCGGCGAAACGCCGGAAGCGTTCGGCCTGGCGCGCGCACAACAGCTCGAAGCGAAGATCCTCGAACTCGGCGCGGAGAACGTCGCGGCATTCATCGGCGAGCCGTTCCAGGGCGCGGGCGGCGTGATCTTTCCGCCGTCGACGTACTGGCCGGAAATCCAGCGCATCTGCCGCAAGTACGACATCCTGCTGGTGGCCGACGAAGTGATCGGCGGCTTCGGCCGTACCGGCGAATGGTTCGCACACCAGCACTTCGGTTTCGAACCCGATCTCATCACGATGGCCAAGGGCCTCACGTCGGGTTATGTGCCGATGGGTGCCGTCGGCATTCACGAGCGCGTGGCGCGGCCGATCATCGACAACGGCGAATTCAACCACGGCCTCACGTACTCGGGCCACCCGGTCGCGGCGGCCGTCGCGGTCGCGAACCTGAAGCTGCTGCGCGACGAAGGGATCGTCGAGCGCGTGAAGAACGACACGGGCCCGTACTTCCAGGCGCTGATGCGCGAAACCTTCGCACGTCACCCGATCGTCGGCGAGGTGCACGGCCACGGCCTCGTCGCGAGCCTGCAGCTCGCCGAATCGCCGGCCGAACGCCGCCGCTTCGCGAACGGCGGCGACGTCGGCACGATCTGCCGCGACTTCTGCTTCAACGGCAACCTGATCATGCGCGCGACCGGCGACCGGATGCTGCTGTCGCCGCCGCTCGTGATCTCGCGCCAGGAAATCGATGAACTCGTATCGAAGGCGAAAAAAGCAGTCGATGCAACCGCCCAGCAACTGGGTATTTCGTAACGGTTTTTGCCTACAGGCGTGCGGCGGGCGCTGCACGCCGCCATAACCCAAGGGAATTCCACCATGCGTGCCTGCATTCTTCGCCAAGCCTGTTCCGTTGCCGCCCTTGCCGCCGCGGCTGCGTTCACGTCGGTCGCCAGCCCGACGGCACACGCGGCCGACGAGCTGAACGTCTACAACTGGTCCGACTACATCGCACCCGACACGATCCCGAACTTCCAGAAACAGACGGGCATCCACGTCAAGTACGACAACTACGACAGCGACGACACGCTTCAGGCGAAGCTGCTGGCCGGCAGTTCGGGCTACGACATCGTCGTGCCGACGTCGAACTACATGGCCAAGCAGATCCAGGCCGGCGTGTACCAGAAGCTCGACAAGTCGAAGCTGCCGAACCTCGCGAACCTCGACCCGCTGCTGATGAAGATGATCTCGGACGCCGATCCGGGCAACCAGTACGGCGTGCCCTGGGCCTACGGCACGGACGGCATCGGCTACAACGCACAGGCGGTGAAGAAGGCCCTCGGCGACAAGGCGCCGGTCGACAGCTGGGCGCTCGTGTTCGACCCGGCCAACATGGAAAAGCTGAAAGGCTGCGGCGTGTCGTTCCTCGACCAGGCCGTCGACGTGTTCGCCGCCACGCTGCAATACATGGGCAAGGATCCGAACAGCAAGAATCCCGGCGATTACCAGGCTGCGTTCGAAGTCCTGAAGAAAGTCCGCCCGTACATCACCCAGTTCAACTCGTCCGGCTACATCAACGACCTCGCGAACAACGATGTGTGCGTCGCGCTCGGCTGGTCGGGTGACGTCGGCATCGCGCACCGCCGTTCGTCGGAAGCGAAGCGTTCGTACGACATCAAGTTCTCGAACCCGAAGGAAGGCGGCCTGCTGTGGTTCGACGTGATGGTGATCCCGAAGGATGCGCCGCACCCCGAGGCCGCGCTGAAGTGGATCAACTACGTGTCCGATCCGAAGGTCAACGCGGCGATCACCAACACGGTGTTCTACCCGACCGCGAACAAGGCCGCGCACCAGTTCGTCACGCCGGCCGTCGCACAGGACCCGACCGTCTACCCGCCTGAAGACGTGCTGAAGAAGATGGTGCTGATGAAGCCGATGCCGGCCGACATCCTGCGCCTCGAGAACCGTCTGTGGGCCCAGCTGAAGACCGGCCACTGATCGCCTGAATTCCGTCGGCGCAGGCGTCTGTTATCGCCTGCCCGCCTGAGATCCGCGGACCTCCGTCCGCCCGCGCGCGCCGCGCGCACTGTTCCATCCGGCGCGAGCCGTCGTCCGCGAGTCGCGCCATGCGCCTCGCGCGGAGACCCTCACGCCTGCAATCCGTGAAGAACGAATGGTGAATCCCATGCAATCGATACCCTCTTCCGCTGCTGCACGACAGACCCAACCGGCCCCCGCGGCCCGTACGCAAAACGACGCCTTCGTACGCATCGAAAACGTCGTGAAGAAATTCGGCGACAGCACCGCTGTCGACAACGTGAACCTGACGATCGCGAAGAACGAGCTGTTCGCGCTGCTCGGCAGCTCGGGCTGCGGCAAGTCCACGTTGCTGCGCATGCTCG
>NZ_SCNZ01000079.1:0-22694 GCF_005502655.1 Burkholderia sp. 4NA327C6
AGCGGCACCGCGTCGTCGGTGCCGATCGAGCGCAGCGTCGACAGCACGAGCCGGCTCACGTCCACCGACGACGAGATCGCGATCGGCTTCGACGGCCGCAGCTCGCGTACCGGTGCATGGCCGTCGTCGCGCCGCAGGTTCACGAAATAGCCCGACTGCGGGCGGCTTTCGAGCAGCCCGCGGCTTTCCAGCAGCAGATACGCGTGCAGCACGGTCGTGATGCTGATCCGATGCTGCTGGCTCGCCTGCCGCACCGAAGGGACACGATCGCCGTGTCGATATACGCCCTGCCGGATGAGTCTCTCTATGTCGTTTGCAAATTTCTCGTAGAGCTTCATCCGCCTCGCCCCGCCAGCGGTGAACCGGCGTGCGATGCTCGGTCGGCATGGCCGCGCCGGTGCACGAAGCCGGATAGCCGTGCCCGGGCGCGGGCGTCCCGGTGCGAACCTCGTCCGTTATCGAAATTGAAGGCGGATAGCAATGCGAATCTCATCTAGACAAGGTTCGGCATCCTACTGCGTCATTTCGACGAATGTAAGTGACAGTTTGGCGAGGAAACGTGAAATCCGGCCGGCGTGGTGAACAGATTCGAACGCGACGGCAAACGGCCCCGCGCGATCGCGTGGCACGCATTCGGCGGGCGCGGTGTCGGCGCGCGTCGTCGCGGTTTGCCGATGGCCGTCAGGCGGCAATCACGCTAAGCCCGGCCATGCGCGGGCCCCGCGTGCACTCAAGCGTCGTCGACGTTGTCCGCGTAGTGATCGATCGCGACCTTGCACTCGTCGAACACCACCGTCAGCAATGCGATGTCGTTCGACTCGACCCACTTGCGGATCTGCAGGAATTGCCCGGTGCCGAGATCGGCGATGCGGGCCGGATCGTCGGTCGTCACATCGACGCTCGCGATCGCGCGGTTGCCGTGGCCGGGCAGCGGCGACAGCGTCGCCGCGATGTCGAAGCGCCGGTACGATTGTTCGATGCGCATACGGTGCTCCCTGTGCGGTTCGACAACGACACGCTCAATCGAGCGACTGGCGAAACACCTTGCCGCCGAATCCCGTCACGACGTTGTCGACCGAGAACGGCGTGTCTTCCTTCGCTTCCAGGATGATCGCGACGCTGCCGGGCACGAGCCGCGCCGCGACCGTCTCGACGAACGTGCCGTCGAGCAGCGCGTTGCCGGCCGCTTCCGCGAGAATGCCAGCCCCCGCACCGGCCGCCATGCCGGTGACCACGCCGAGCGGCCCGGCGAGCAGGCCGAGCAAGCCGCCCGCGATCGCGCCGATCACACCGCCCTTGAACGGCCGCGATTCGGCGTGGAGGACCGCAAGCTTGCCGGTCGCGTCCTTCTCGACGACGACGCCGTTCTCGACGTGGAATCCTTCGTCCTTCTCCGACAGCGCCTCGAAATCGTTCGCGGCCCGGCGGGCCGTGTCGACGTTGCCGAACACGGCGACGATCAGTTGCTTGGTCATGCGCTACCTCGCTCGGTTGGATGGTCGGTGGCGGCGCCGCACCGAATGCGGCACGCCGGGGTTCGTTTCAGATGCCGATGGCCGCCTCGCGTGCACGCGCCGCATCGGCATGGGCGTATGCAGCCTCCCGCTGCAAGCCGGCAACGGACGGCGCGCGTGCGAGCGCCGGATCGGCATCGCGCGTGTCGCGCGCCAGCCGGTAGGCGTCCGACGCCGCGCGCTGCAGCTCGACCGCCCGTTTCGTTTCGACGGAATACGTACTCATCGGGCACCCTCCTTGCAGGGACATCGGCCATGCATGCGGCTTGCCGTCCGCGTTTCACCTGCTCGCCTGCGCATCGTCCTCGACATCGGCGACGTCGGCCGGGAAGCGGTGCTGGCCGAAACTCAGGATCAGCACGCCGACGGCGAGCAGCACGATCCCGACGGTCGTCATCAGCATCCGCTCGGGGCTGTCGGTTGCCCCGCGCAGTATCAGGTCGCGTGCGAGCGACGTCATCGCAATGAACAGCGGAAACCGCACGGGCAAGCGGCCAAGCCGCAGGTAGCGCACGTCCATCGCGAGCACTTCCAGATACAGAAACATGAGCAACAGGTCGGTCAGCGACACCTCGCCCGCGAGCACGACCTTCCACGCTTCCTGCGCCATCGCGAACGCGGTCGCGAGCCCGATCACGATCAGGCCGGCCAGTTCGGCCGCGTGCAGGAAATGGCCGAAGCGGCGGCGTATGCGCTCGGCGGGCGAGCAGGGAATGGTGGTCGTATTCAAGGTGACAGTCGCTGTGTTGAGGCGTGAGCGGCGCCGGGCGGCGGCGGGAAAGTCGCATCGCGCGCGGCGGCATGCACGGTATCGTGCGCGTCGGGCCTGTCCGGCATGCCGGGCATGTGCGCGCCGGCCGCACCGACCGCCTGCTCGACCGCGGACAGCGTCCGCCGGCAGCACACGTGGAACGCGTCGCCCGCATCGGTGCAGGCGACGTCGTCGTGGTCGCGGCACAGCAGCAGGCGGCAGCCGAGATACCGTTCGAGGCCGTCGATCCGTTCGCTCACCTGCGCTTCGTCGAGTTGCAACTCGGACGCCGCACCGGACAGGCCGCCATGCTCGACCACCGCGACATACACACGCATCGCTTCCAGCAGGTTCATGATGACGCTCCTCGTGGCGGGCGCAGCGGAACCTAATCTACTGCACGCGGCACGCACGCTCAAGAGCACAGCGCCGCATGCGCCAGGAGTACAGCTGCGCGGGCGCCGGGCAAAATCCGGCCCTGTTTGACGCATTCGCATGACAGTTTGGCAATTCGTGTTCCAAAGACCGGCCGAAGCTGCTAGATTGCTTGCTCGACGAGGTGACGCGGTGCGGGCAGGTCACGCGCCCCGTGCGGCCGCCGCCGCTGCGGCCCGTTGCGCGATGCTCGCGCAGCGTCCTTCATCCGCATGACACAAAGAGAACCGTCGCATGACACAGTTCAACCGTTCGCCTGCGCGCGCCACGGCACTTCCGTCCCGACATGACTGACCGGCAGCCCACGATGCAGACACCTCCCCCGCTCTCCCAGAACGTTCACAGCACGACCACGCGCAGCGCGATCTTCCTCGTGGCGACGATCAATCCCGGCGCCGATCACGCCGACACGATCCGCTCATGGTGCGGCGACATCGCCGCGCTCGTGCGCTCGGTCGGCAAGCGCGTGCCGGGCGGCAACCTCACCTGCGTATGCGGCTTCGGCGCCGACGCATGGGATGCGCTGTTCGGCAACCCGCGCCCCGCCGCGCTGCATCCGTTCCGTGAATTCGGCGCGGGGCAGCGCGTCGCGGTCGCGACGCCGGGCGACATCCTGCTGCACATTCGCGCGGAAGCGATGGACCTGTGCTTCGAACTCGCGACGCAGTTGCTCGGCGCGCTCGGCGATGCCGTCACGGTCGTCGACGAGGTGCACGGCTTCCGCAATTTCGACCAGCGCGCGATGATCGGCTTCGTCGACGGCACCGAGAACCCGGAAGGCCGCGAGGCGGTCGACTTCACGGTGATCGGCGACGAAGACGCGGAATTCACGGGCGGCAGCTACGTGATCGTGCAGAAGTACCTGCACGACATGGCCGGCTGGAACGCGCTCGCGGTCGAGACGCAGGAGCGCATCATCGGCCGCACCAAATTGTCCGACATCGAGCTTGCGCCGGACGTGAAGCCGTCGTGTTCGCACAGCTCGCTGACCACGCTCGACGAGGGCGGCCAGGAAGTGAAGATCCTGCGCGACAACATGCCGTTCGGGCGCCCGGGCGCGGGCGAATTCGGCACCTACTTCATCGGCTATGCACGCTCGCCGGCGCCGATCGAGCAGATGCTCGAGAACATGTTCGTGGGCCGCCCGCCCGGCAATTACGACCGCCTGCTCGACTACAGCCGCGCGGTTACCGGTTCGCTGTTCTTCGTGCCGTCCGCCGACCTGCTCGAGGCGCTCGCCGATCGCCCGGCGCCGGCCGCCGATGCCGCGGCGCCGGAACCGGCGTCATCCGCGCCGCATCGCGACGGTTCGCTGAAAATCGGCTCGCTGAAAGGCGTGCCGTCGTAACGCCCATCGCCAAAGTCCGGCGCGCCCACCGCGTGCCGGGCGAGACGCGGGGGCGTGCCATGAATGCCCCTCACTCGTCGTGAAGCTTCAATAGGCTGCGTCTATGATGCATCCGGGCACGGTCCGTGCAACCGAACGCCGCCGAGCCCCGGCGTCCGGGAACCCTGCCGGATGAATGTTCGCAAGAATGCACGACACGCGATGGGCCGTCGGCCGCCGACAGGTTCGGCGCGCCCATTCGGCCCATACGCTCCCTCGCCCCACACGCGAATTGCAGAACAGTTGCGCCGCCGCAGGGTGTCGTCCGGATTTGTGCTGCAGCGGTGTCAATAGAGCCTGCTAATATTGATTTTCGTCCGCGATCGGCCCGCCGGGCTCAGCGCAGTCCGTCAGCCGATCGGCCCACCATGAAGTGTTTCCGCTGACGTGAGGCAACCCAAACCCATGAATAACCTGCACCGCGAACTCGCCCCGATCTCGTCCTCCGCCTGGGAGCAAATCGAGGAGGAAGTGGCACGCACGTTCAAACGATCGGTGGCCGGCCGCCGCGTCGTCGATGTCGACGGCCCCGAGGGGCCCGAGCTGTCGGCCGTCGGCACCGGGCACCTCGTCGACGTCGCCGCCCCGCGCGAGCTGGTGAATGCGCGGCTGCGCGAAGTCCGCACGATCGTCGAGCTGACGGTGCCGTTCGAGTTGAGCCGCGATGCGATCGACAGCGTCGAGCGCGGCGCGCGCGACGCCGACTGGCAACCGGCGAAGGACGCCGCGCAGCGGCTCGCGTTCGCCGAGGACGGCGCGATTTTCGACGGCTACCCGGCCGCCGGCATCGTCGGTATCCGCGAAGGCACGTCGAACCGCAAGCTCACGCTGCCGGCCGACGTCAGCGCATATCCCGACGCGATCAGCGACGCGCTCGAAGCGCTGCGGCTTGCCGGCGTCGACGGCCCGTACTCGGTCGTGCTCGGCTCGGATGCATACACGGCGCTCAGCGAAGCGCGCGACCAGGGCTATCCGGTCCTCGGCCACATCAAGCGGATCGTCAGCGGCGAGATCATCTGGGCGCCGGCGATCAGCGGCGGCTGCGTGCTGTCCACGCGCGGCGGCGATTACGAGCTGCACCTCGGGGAAGACGTATCGATCGGCTACACGAGTCATACCGACAAGGTCGTCCGCCTGTACCTGCGCGAAACGTTCACGTTCCTGATGCTGACGAGCGAAGCATCGGTGGCCGTGGCGCCGCAGGGCAACACGGCAGCCTGACCGCGGTTGCCTGCGCGCGATGCCGGCCCGGCGTCGCGCGCGAGCGGCCGCACCGCCGGCCGCATGTTCGTCGCCGATCAAACCCATCTTGCATGGAGTGTGTGATGAGCGAGTCGAATGAGGCATTGCAGGCGCTGCAGGCGTCGGTCGATCACCTGAAGCAGGCGGTCGATGCGAACGCGAGCAGCCACGCCGGCGACACCGCCGTGCTGTTCACCGTCTTGTCGCTGGTCCTGGCGGAGTTGCCGCCCGACACGCGCAACCTGATCGAGGATTCGTTCTCCGTCTGGGCCAATGGCCTGCCGGATGCGGCACTGTCAACGGACGTGAAGCGGATCGCCCGGCAGCGGCTTGCGATGACGCTCCCGGACTGACCGCGGCACGCCACGGTTGCGCCGCGTCCGGCCCGGACCGTGCAACCCGCCCTCGCCTTCGGCCACCCCACACGCATCGTCCGCGGTGCGTGCGTGGTCGACCCTGGCCGCTCGCGGCGCGCGAGCCCTGCGGCGCTGCCGTCGCGCCTCCCCACCCGCGGTGCCTGTCACCTCCCGGCAACGGGCGACCTGCGCGCCGATGTCGCACCGCGATCCGTTCGCGTTCCACCCGCTTCCGCTTCCTGCCATCACACGCTGCGTACGCCGCGCACGCCCGTGCCGCCGTGCGCGCACCCGTCTGTACTCCTTGCCGCCCGTGCGCGCGCGCATGCGAGGGTGCAATTCAGGGCCGGGCCGGCGCGGAACTGTGCCTTGGATAGCCTGCGCCGATTCGCTATTTTGAACGCAGTCGAAGCGATGCCGTGGGCTCCTCCCGGCACGCACGCTTGCCGCCCTGACCGCGACCGTGCACGACGCCGACGCGCGCTGCATGACAGCACCGGTGCCGCCCGCGGGCCGCCGTGCCGCGCGTCATGCGTTCGTGGTCGGCATGCGCCAAGCGCCGCACCGCATCGGGACTTCACCCTTCGACCCACTTTCACCGACAGGAGCCAGACCACCATGCCCGCACTTTGCGATATCTGCCACGCGCGGCCGGCCGTCGCGCGCGCAACCGTGATGCAGGACGGCGAGCGCAAGACAATCTCGATCTGCGATTACCACTTCCGTCAGCTGATGCGGCATCAGAGCATGCTGAACCCGTTCGATTCGCTGCTGGGTGGTGGCGGCTCGTCGTCGCTGTTCGGCGGGCTCGACGACGAATCGCCGCTCGCGGCCGAGATTCCGCGCGAATCGGTCTTCGGCGGGCTCGACGACGAATCGCCGCTCGCGGCCGAGATTCCGCGCGAATCGGTCGACCCGACCGACGCGTTCAGCGAGCAGACGCTGGAACTGCTGCAGCGCGCGGCCGAGAAGGCGCACGAGCTGCGCCGCAGCGAGCTCGATTCCGAACACCTGCTGTACGCGCTCGCGGACACCGACGTGTGCGCCGCGCTGCTGAAGGAACTGAAGCTGTCGCCGCAGGACATCCGGTCGTACATCGACGAGCATGCGCACACCGGCACGGCCGCCGCCGATGCGCCGCTCGACAAGCTGTCGATCTCGCCGCGCGTGAAGAAGGCCGTGCAGTACGCGTTCCAGGCGTCGCGCGATCTCGGCCACTCGTACATCGGCCCCGAGCACCTGCTGATCGGGCTCGCATCGGTGCCGGACAGCGTCGCCGGCACGCTGCTGAAGAAATACGGCGTGACGCCCGAGGCGCTGCGCCAGAAAGTCGTGAAGGTGGTCGGCAAAGGCGCCGAGGACGGCCGCGTCGATGCGCCGACCGGCACGCCGAACCTCGACAAGTTCGGCCGCGACCTCACCGCGATCGCGCGCCAGGGCAAGCTCGACCCGGTGCTCGGCCGCGCGCAGGAAATCGAGAGCACGATCGAGGTGCTCGCGCGCCGCAAGAAGAACAATCCGGTGCTGATCGGCGAGCCGGGCGTCGGCAAGACGGCAATCGTCGAAGGGCTCGCGCAGCGGATCGTCAACGGCGACGTGCCCGAAGTGCTGCGCGACAAGCGGCTCGTCGAAGTCAACATCAACTCGATGGTGGCCGGCGCGAAGTATCGCGGCGAATTCGAGGAACGCGCGAAGCAGCTGATCGACGAAGTCACGGCGAAGCAGGACGAACTGATCCTGTTCATCGACGAGCTGCACACGATCGTCGGCGCGGGCCAGGGCGGCGGCGAAGGCGGCCTCGACATCGCGAACGTGCTGAAGCCCGCGCTTGCGCGCGGCGAGCTGAGCCTGATCGGCGCGACGACGCTCAACGAATACCAGAAGTACATCGAGAAGGACGCCGCGCTCGAACGGCGCTTCCAGCCCGTGTTCGTGCCGGAGCCGAGCGTCGAGCAGACGATCGTGATCCTGCGCGGGCTGCGCGACAGCCTCGAGGCGCACCACCAGGTGACGTTCGCCGACGATGCGTTCGTCGCGGCCGCCGAGTTCGCCGATCGCTACATCACGTCGCGCTTCCTCCCCGACAAGGCGATCGACCTGATCGACCAGGCCGCCGCGCGCGTGCGGATCGGCGCGACCTCGCGCCCGGTCGACATTCAGGAAGGCGAAGCGCAGATCGCGCAACTGAAGCGCGAGCAGGACTACGCGACGTCGCGCAAGCGCTTCGACGAGGCGAAGCAGTTCGAGGAGCAGATCAACGCGAAGCAGAAATCCGTCGACGAGAAGATGGAGGCGTGGCAGCGCAAGACGGGCTCCGAGACGCTCGAGGTCACCGTCGAATCGGTGGCCGAGGTCGTGTCGCGGCTCACCGGCATCCCCGTGTCCGAACTCACGCACGAAGAACGCCAGAAGCTGTTGAAGATGGAAGAGCAACTGCGCGAGCGCGTGGTCGGCCAGAGCGACGCGGTGGTGGCCGTCAGCGATGCCGTGCGGCTGTCGCGCGCGGGGCTCGGCCAGACGCACCGGCCGATCGCGACGTTCCTGTTCCTCGGGCCGACGGGCGTCGGCAAGACCGAGCTCGCGAAGGCGCTCGCCGAAACCGTGTTCGGCGACGAACAGGCGATCATCCGCATCGACATGTCCGAGTACATGGAGCGGCACGCGGTCGCGCGGCTGATCGGCGCGCCGCCCGGCTACGTCGGCTACGACGAAGGCGGCCAGCTCACCGAACGCGTGCGGCGCCGCCCGTACAGCGTGATCCTGCTCGACGAGATCGAGAAGGCGCATCCGGACGTCTACAACGTGCTGCTGCAGGTGTTCGACGACGGGCGTCTCACCGACGGCAAGGGCCGCGTGGTCGACTTCAGCAACACGATCATCATCGCGACGAGCAACCTCGGCGCGGCGATCATCATGGACAACCTCACGCAACCGGAAGCCGCGCGCAAGACCGACAAGGCGATCCGCGAGGAGCTGATGCAGGTGCTGAAGGGCCATTTCCGCCCCGAGTTCTTGAACCGGATCGACGAGGTGATCGTCTTCCACGCGCTGTCGAAGGAGAACATCCGCGCGATCGTGCAGATCCAGCTCGACCGCGTGGTGCGTACGGCCGCCGCGCAGGACATCACGCTGGTGATGGGCGACGCGCTCGTCGAGCACCTGACCGAAGCCGGCTACCAGCCGGAGTTCGGCGCGCGCGAGCTGAAACGCCAGATCCGCCAGACCATCGAGACGCGGCTCGCGAAGGAGATCCTCGCCGACCGATTGAAGTCGGGCGACAAGTGCGAGGTCGACTACGACAAGGCCAGCGACGAGGTGAAGTTCACCAGGCTCGCCGCGCCTGAAGCGAAGGAAGCGAAAGACGCAAAGGACGCCGACGGCAAGGCCAAGCCGAACGGCAAGGCGGCCAAGGCAGCGGCAGACGCGAAGGCGGACGACACGCCTGCCGACGCCCCGCCGCCCGCTCCTGCCGCGAAAGCGTCCGGCAAGAAGTCGTCCGGCGCGAAGAAGGACGCGCACTGAAACCCGGCATGCCCCGCACGCACGGGGCACGCATGACCGGCTCCGTCCACCGGACGGAGCCGCCCCACGCCGCGACACGGCGCAAACCGAGCCGCCCACATCGGGCAAGGCTGATGGAGATTCACATGACAAATCGACGCGAAGTGCCAGGCATCAGGAAATACGACGGGCCCGCCGGCGGTTGGGGCGCGCTTCGCGCGACAGCCGATGCGGTGCGCACGCAAATGGAAACCATCGAGGCGCCGATCGTGCTGATGCGGACCAACCAGCCCGACGGCTTCGACTGCCCCGGCTGCGCGTGGCCCGACAAGGAACACAAGTCGACGTTCCAGTTCTGCGAGAACGGCGCGAAGGCCGTCACATGGGAAGCGACGACCAAGCGCGTGACGCCCGAGTTCTTCGCGGCGAACACCGTGTCGTCGCTGCTGCGCATGTCGGACTACGAGCTGGAGAACATGGGCCGGCTCACGCATCCGCTCGTCTACGATCGCGCGACCGACACGTTCCGCGCGATCGAATGGGACGACGCGTTCGCGCGCATCGGCGAAGTGCTGCGCGCGCTGCCGCCCGACCAGGTCGAGTTCTACACGTCGGGCCGCGCGTCGAACGAAGCCGCGTACCTGTACCAGCTGTTCGCGCGCGAGCTCGGCACCAACAACTTCCCCGACTGCTCGAACATGTGCCACGAGCCGACCAGCGTCGGCCTGCCGCAATCGATCGGCATCGGCAAGGGCACCGTGTCGCTGGAGGACTTCGACCACTGCGAGCTGATCATCTCGATCGGCCACAACCCCGGCACGAACCACCCGCGGATGATGGGCACGCTGCACGAGTGCGCGCGCCGCAACGTGCCGATCATCGTGTTCAACCCGCTGCGCGAACGCGCGCTCGAACGCTTCGCCGATCCGCAGGACATGATCGAGATGGCGTCGTTCGGCTCGACGCGGATCGCATCGACGTACTACCAGGTCGACGCGGGCGGCGACGCGGCCGCGCTGAAGGGCATCATGAAGGCGCTGCTGCAGCTCGAAGCCGAGCGCGGCAACGTGCTCGACCGCGACTTCATCGCGCAGCACACCAACGGCTTCGACGCGTTCTCGGCCGACCTCGAAGCCACGTCGTGGGACGACATCGAGCGCGCGAGCGGGCTCAGCCAGGCGCAGCTCGAACAGGTCGCGCTCGCGTATGCGAAGTCGAACGCGACGATCGTCACGTACGGGATGGGCGTCACGCAGCACAACAAGGGCACGGCAACCGTGCGCCTGATCGCCGACCTGCTGCTGATGCGCGGCAACATCGGCAAGCCCGGCGCCGGCGTGTGCCCGCTGCGCGGCCACTCGAACGTGCAGGGCAACCGCACGGTCGGCATCACCGAGAAGCCGTCGCCCGAGTTCCTGAAGAAGATCGAGGACGTGTGCGGCTTCACGCCGCCCGCCCATCACGGGCATGACGCCGTGCAGGCGATGCAGGCGATGATCGACGGCACCGCGAAGGCGCTGCTGTGCCTCGGCGGCAATTTCGCGGTCGCGCTGCCCGATCCGGAACAGTCGTTCCCGGCGATGGCGAAGCTCGACCTGAGCGTGCATCTCGGCACCAAGCTGAACCGCTCGCACCTGCTGGTCGCGAAGGAAACCTTCGTGCTGCCGGTGCTCGGCCGCACCGAGCTCGACATGCAGGCCACCGGCCGGCAGTCGATCACCGTCGAGGATTCGATGTCGATGGTTCATGCGTCGGCCGGCAAGCTCAAGCCGGCGTCCGACCAGTTGCGCTCGGAGCCGGCGATCGTCGCGGGCATCGCGCATGCGACGCTGCCGACCAGCAAGGTCGCGTGGCTCGACCTGATCGACGACTACGACCGCATCCGCGACCTGATCGACCGCACGGTGTCCGGCTTCGAGGCGTTCAACGAGCGCATCCGCACGCCGGGCGGCTTCCGCCTGCCGCTGCCGCCCACCGAGCGCGTATGGCCGACGCCCACCGGCAAGGCGATGTTCTCGGTCTACAAGGGCGTGAAGGAAGATGCCGACGTGCTCGGCGCCGAGCAGGTGCTGCGGCTGATCACGCTGCGCAGCCACGACCAGTACAACACGACGATCTACGGGCTCGACGACCGCTATCGCGGCGTGTTCGGCCGGCGCGACGTGCTGTTCATGAACCCTGCCGATCTCGCCAAGTACGGGCTCGAACACGGCGACCTCGTCGACATCGAGACGGTCACCGCATCGGGCCGCACGCTGCGCCTCGAGAAGATCACCGCGATCGAGTACGACATCGCGCCGGGGTCGGTCGGCGCGTACTACCCGGAAGCGAACGTGCTCGTGCCGCTCGACTACATCGACAAGGAAAGCGGCACGCCGTCGTACAAGTCGGTGCCGGTGCGCGTCGCGCGCTCGGCGGTGGTCTGATTCACGGGCGGGCTCGCGGCGCACAACAACCGCGAGCCCGTCCGGCTTCCTCCACGGGCCACCGTCTCGCCACCGACGCGGCGGCCCGCCCCCTTCCCCGTGTTTACCGCGCCGCCGTCGGCGGCATCGTCGCGCCCGTCTGCCGGCGCCGGTACGCGCTATCGCGCGACGCGAGCCAGTAGTACAGCGGCGACGTCAGCGCGAGCCCCACGAGCCATGACAGGTCCGCGCCGCCGAGGTGCGCGGGAATCGGGCCCGCGTACATCGGCGTGTTCATGAACGGAATCTGCACGAGGATGCCGATCGCATACGCGAGCAGCGCCTGCGGGTTGAAGCGGCCGTAGATCCCGCCATCGACCATGAAGATCGACTTGATGTCGTACTTGCCCTTGTGGATCACGTAGAAGTCGATCAGGTTGATCGCCGTCCACGGCACCAGCACGACGAGCAGCGCGAGCACGAGATCCACGAGGTTGCCGACGAAG
Source organism: Burkholderia sp. 4NA327C6 (assembly GCF_005502655.1). Taxonomy (NCBI): domain Bacteria; kingdom Pseudomonadati; phylum Pseudomonadota; class Betaproteobacteria; order Burkholderiales; family Burkholderiaceae; genus Burkholderia; species Burkholderia sp. 4NA327C6. The sequence goes on from NZ_SCNZ01000079.1 coordinate 12,098, forward strand.
TTCGTCGACGCGCCGATCGCCGCGTAGCAGCACGCGACGAAGATCACGACCGACACCACCGCGCGCGTCTTCGCGGTCGGAATCCACTTGTAGGCGAACGTCTGCACCGACGTGATCACCGCGAGCACCGCGCCGTACAGGTTCAGCGCGTTGTGACTGATCACGCTCAGCAGGAACAGCACGAGCATCAGCGGGCCGAGCGGGCCCGTCGCCTGCTTGACGGCGTCCATCGCGTCTGCGCCGGCCGGCACCGCGAGCACCGCGACCGCGCCGAAGATGAACGCGAGTGTCGAGCCGATCGTGCAGCCGAGATAGGTCGCCCAGAACGTCGACGCCACACCGACGTCTTCCGGCAGATAGCGCGAATAGTCCGACACGTACGGCGCGAACGCGATCTGCCACAACGCCGACAGCGACACCGTCGCGAGCCATCCGGCGAAGTTGAAGCCGCCGCGCGTCAGGAAATCGTCGGTCGTCACGTGCGTGAGGATCATCCAGAAGCCGACCAGGATGCCGATGCCGAGCACCCACGTGCCGATCCGGTTCAGGATGTGGATGAACCGGTAGCCGACGATGCCGATCAGCCCCGAGCCCACCGCGCCGATCACGATGCCGACGGGCACCGGCACCGACGATGCGATGCCGTGCACCGACTTGCCGGCGAGCACGATGTTCGACGCGAAGAAGCCGACGTACATCACGGCCGCGATCACGGTCACGAGCAGCGCGCCCCACGAGCCGAACTGCGCGCGGCTCTGGATCATCTGCGGGATGCCCATCTGCGGCCCCTGCGCCGAATGCAGCGCCATCAGCACGCCGCCGACCGCCTGGCCGACGACGATCGCGACGATGCCCCACATCAGGTTCAGGTGGAAGAGCTGCACGCCGAGCGCGCCGGTCACGATCGGCAGCGGCGCGATGTTGCCGCCGAACCAGAGCGTGAACAGGTCGCGCACCTTGCCGTGGCGCTCCGCGGGCGGCACGTAGCCGATCGTGTGCTTCTCTATCATCGGGGACGCGTTGCGGTCCACGTTCGTCATGGTGATGTCTCCTTTCCTGCGCGGCGATGCGCGCTTGCCGTGTCAGCCGGCGCGTGTTGGGGGCGCGCCGGCAATCGGGTCCGGATGCGCGAGCGACGACGCGCCGCGTGCACGCGCGGCGATGTCGAACGAAGCGGACGACGCGCATGCGGGAACGGAAAACATGCACCGTTGCCGCGTGTGCAACCGCTTCGCGATCGTCGTGATCCAGGTTGGAGACGATGGTGCGCCACGACCCTCGCGACCGGAAAATACTAAAAATATTTCCGGGACATACGAAAAAGCTCTGCAGCGGCAATTTCGGCACCGGGAGGCTTTCAGGTAAGGTGCTACGCACAACCATGGACAGAGTGCGCCCGCGGCGACACGCCGGGGCCGTGCATCAGAGGTGCTTGTGGCTCACTACACTTTGCGGCAACTGAAATACTTCGTGACGACGGTGGAATCCGGCAGCGTGGCCGAGGCGTCGCGCCAGCTCTTCATCGCGCAGCCGTCGATCTCCAGCGCGATCAAGGGTCTGGAGGAAAGCTTCGGCGTGAAGCTGTTCATCCGCCATCACGCGCAGGGCGTGTCGCTCACGCCGAGCGGCACGCGCTTCTACCGGAAAGCGCAGGAACTGCTGCGCATCGCGCACGAATTCGAACAGAACGCGCTGGCCGACAACGACGTGATCACCGGGCAGATCGACATCGGCTGCTTCGAGACGGTCGCGCCGCTCTATCTGCCGCAACTGATCGCGGGCTTTCGCGAGCGCTACCCGGGCGTGAACATCCGGCTGCGCGACGGCGACCAGCAGGAACTCGTGCAGGGCCTCACGTCCGGCACGTTCGATCTCGCGCTCATGTACGACCACGATCTCGACGGCACGATCGAGACCGAGCCGCTGATGCCGCCGCAGCAGCCGTACGTGCTGCTGCCGGAGCACCACCGGTTCGCGGGCCAGACGCACGTGTCGCTGCGCGACCTCTGCGTCGAGCCGATGATCCTGCTCGACGTGCAGCCGAGCCGCACGTATTTCGTCAGCCTCTTTCACGAACTCGGGCTCACGCCGAACATCGTGTTCGGGTCGCCGTCGATCGAGATGGTGCGCGGGATGGTCGGCCAGGGGTTCGGCTTCTCGCTGCTCGTCACGCGCCCGCATTCCGAATACACGTACGACGGCCAGCGCGTCGTGACGATCGGCCTCAGCGAAACGGTGAGCCCGTCGGGGCTCGTGAGCGCGCGGCTGAAACGCGGGCAACTCACGAAGCAGGCGCAGTCGTTCGTCGATTTCTGCCGCGAGCGACTCGCGCAGATCGTCGCGGAAACGGCGCGCTAAGGAATCGGACGGAACGCGAACACGCACGCGCCGCGGGATGCGGTGCGTGCGTGTCGATCGGGCGTGCCGCGTCAGGCGGCCGCGCAGAGATGGGCGGCCAGCCGCCCGAGCATCGCGTCGCAGCCGTGGAGCTGGTCGAGCGTGACGAATTCGTCGGGCTTGTGCCCCTGGTCCATGCTGCCGGGCCCGCACACCACGGTCGGAATGCCGGCCTGCCCGAACAGCCCGCCCTCGGTGCCGAACGCCACCGTGCCGAAGGCATCGGAGCCGCTCAGCATCGCGAGCAGGCGCGCGGCCTCGCTGTCGGGCGCGGTCGCAAGCCCCGGATACGCGCCCAGCGGCTGCAACCGAATGTCGGTATCGGGCTGCACCGCGCGCATCCTCGGCAGCAGTTCGGATTCCGCATAGTCCTGCAGCGTCCTCGGCACGTCGTGCGCATCGAAATCCGGCAGCGCCCGTACCTCGAAATCGAACTCGCATTCGGCCGGCACGATGTTCAGCGCTCGGCCGCCCTTGATCAGGCCGGTCTGCACGGTCGAGAACGGCGGATCGAATCGTTCGTCGTGCCGTTCGGGCCGCGCGAGCGCCGCACCGATCTCGCCGAGCCGGCCGATCAGCTTCGCCGCATAGTCGATCGCGTTGACGCCCGACGGCGCGTACGCCGAGTGGCACGCGGCGCCCTTCACATGGCAGCGCATCGCGAGCTTGCCTTTGTGACCGAGCACCGGCTTCAGTTCGGTCGGCTCGCCGATCAGGCACAGGCGCGGCCGGTGCGCGCGCGCGGCCAGTGCATCGAGCATCGGCCGCACGCCGAGGCAGCCGACTTCCTCGTCGTACGAGAACGCGAGATGCACCGGCACGCTCAGCGGCCGGGCAACGAACGCCGGCACGGCCGCGAGCACCGATGCGATGAAGCCTTTCATGTCGGCCGTGCCGCGCCCGTACAAGCGGCCGTCGCGCTCGGTCAGCCGGAACGGTTCGACCGTCCACGCCTGCCCGTCGACCGGCACCACGTCGGTATGGCCGGACAGCGCGATGCCGCCGCGATCGCGCGGCCCGATCGTCGCGTACAGGCTCGCCTTCGTGCGTTCCGCGTTGTAGAACAGTTCGCTCTCGACGCCGAAACCGGCGAGATAGTCGCGGATGAAACCGATCATCTCGAGGTTCGAATCGCGGCTGACCGTCGCGAAACCGATCAGCCGTTCCAGCAGTGCGCGGCTCGACGTGTCATTCATCGCCCGGCACTCCGTAGCTCGGCGCGGCGGTGGGGTTCAGCGCGCGCGTCTGGTAGTCCTGCATCTGCGGCCGATATGCGTGCCACAGCGCATCGAGCTGCCCGATCGGGTCGGCCTCGGCCCAGTCGACGCGCAGGTCGACGATCGGCCAGGTCACGTCGCCGGCCACTTTCAGCGCGGCCGAATGCACCGGCCCCGCTTCGCCGCCGGCCGCCATCGCCGCATGCATCGCGGCCAGCAGCCGATCGGCGAGCAGGCCGGGCGCCTGTTCGAACGCACGCGCCATCGCATCGATCACGGCCGGTGCGGCCAGCAGGTTGCCCGCCGCCACGCATTGCTCGCCCTGCACCGCGTGATGCGTGCCGAGCGCTTCCTTGCCGGTGAAGCACGCCGTCTGCCCCTGCCCGTCGATCACCGTGACCTGCCGGTACTGGCTCCAGCCGTTCGCGCTCAGCGCGCGGTCGAGCGCCGCGGCGGGCGCGAGCTGCCCGTGTTCGATCAGGTCGAGGATCTGGGGCCCAAGCGCCGGCAGCGTGATGTTCTGAGTCGCGACGGCGCCGACGCCCGCGCGCACCCACGGGCAGCGCGCACCCACCGCGATGCTCGACGAGCTGATCGCGATCCCGAGCTGGCCCGTCTCCGGGCAACGCCCGACGATGGAGAAAGTCATGTCGCCTCCGGTGCGCGGTTCGGCTGCCAGTTGTCCGGGATCACGGCGATCACGTCGATTTCCATCAGCCATTGCGGCTGGCCGAGCGCCGACACGACGAGCCCCGTCGAGATCGGATACACGCCCTTCAGCCACTTGCCGACTTCCTGGTAGACGGGCTCGCGATAGCGCGGATCGATCAGGTAGGTCGTCGTCTTCACGATGTGCGTGAGGTCGCTGCCGGCTTCCTCCAGCAGCTGCTTGACGTTCTTCATCGCCTGCTCGGCCTGCGCGCGCGCGTCGCCGAGGCCGACCAGCCTGCCGTCGAAATCGGTGCCGACCTGGCCGCGCACGTAGACGGTGTTGCCGGCCCGCACGGCCTGGCACAGGTCGTTGTCGAGCGTCTGGTTCGGGTAGGTATCCTTCGTGTTGAACATGCGGATACGGGTATGGGTGGGTTGGCTCATCGGAATCCTTCAGTCGTCAGGGGGCACGCCGCCGCACCGGAAGCGGACGCGGTGCTGCAGGCGGCATGGGTTCGGTCAGTTCACCGCGTCGGCGAGCGGCTGCGTATCGGCGTGCGGCGCGGCGCCGTCCTGCTCCGCGTGCGCGGTCGAGCGGCGCCGCGATGCGTCGTGGTACTCGAGGTAGGTACGCTGGATCGCGATGTGATCGGCGATGTGCCGCGCGTCGTGCCACACGCCCCAGATGAAGCTGGAGCCGCGCCGCGACAGCCACGGCAGCCCGAGGAAATAGATGCCCGGCTCCTTCGACACGCCGCGCTGGTGCTGCGGCTTGCCGTTGTCGGCGAACGCGTCGACCTTCAGCCAGCCGTAGTCGACCGCGTAGCCGGTCGCCCAGATGATCGACGCGACGCCGGCGCCGGCCAGGTCGAGCGCGAGGATCGGATGCGCGACGCAATCGGGGTTCGGCAGGATGCGGCGGGCTTCCGGCTCTTCCGGCAGGTCGAGGCCGTTGCGCGCCGCATAGGCGTCGGCCGCGTCGAGCAGCGACAGGTAGTTTTCGTCGCCGCGTGCGAGATTGATCGCCAGATCGCGTTCGAACACGACCACGCCGCCGTCGAACGACTTCGTCAGCCCGACGAGCGTCACGCCCTGGTTCGCGAGCTTGCGGAAATCCACCGTATGGCCGCCGCGCGCGCCGCTCACCGCGATCGTCACGTGTTCGCGGCCGGGCGTCGCGACTTCCTTGTCCCATTCGCCGAGCACGCCGAGCCACCAGCAGAAATCGCGGCCGCGATACGCCCGCGGCGGCCGATCGTGCGGGCCGACCGACAGGTACACCTGGCGGCCCGCGCGCTGCAGCTCGTCGGCGATCTGCACGCCCGACGACCCCGCGCCGACCACCAGCACCGCCCCTTCCGGAAGCTGCGCCGGGTTGCGATAGTCGGCGGAATGAATCTGCACGAGGCGCGCGTCGTCCGGTGCGATCGGCGGAATCACCGGGCGCTGGAACGGCCCGGTCGCGACGACCACGCGGTTCGCCTCGATCGTGCCGTCGGACGTCTCGACGATGAAACCCGGCTTGCCGGCATTGCGCACGACCTGCTTCACCTCGACGCCGGTGCGGATCGGCGCGTTGAACTTGCGCGCATACGCTTCGAAGTAGTCGGCGACCTGGTCTTTCGATGCGAACGCGTCCGGATCGAGCCCGTCGAATTCGAGGCCCGGGAAGCGGTCGTGCCACGCGGGGCCGTTCGCGACCAGCGAATCCCAGCGGCCCGTGCGCCAGCGCTCGGCGATGCGGCTGCGCTCCAGCACGAGATGCGGTACGCCAAGCTTGCCCAGGTGCTCGCTCATGGCCACGCCGGCCTGTCCGGCGCCGACGACGAGCGTATCGATTGAGGTTGTTTCGACTGCCACGGGTGTCTCCTTCTGAAGTGCGGCTCGCTGCGAGGCTCGTTTGCTCGTGTCATCGCGCGAGTGGGAATGGAGACATTCTGCTGACAGCCAGGCGTGGGCGAAATGATGTTTTTTGTGGTTGTTGACGAGAAAAAAGCTGGGGGATCAGTGAAGCCTCGAGACGGAGACATCATGCGTTCCGGCACCGGGTCGGCACCGGCTGCGACGTGACGCGGCGGCAGGGACGAAATGGCGAGCGACGCATCTGCCGCGCCATACGGGAACGAATCATGCGCGCGAGTCGTGGTCGGCATTCAATGGAGGACGGCTCGATGAAACCCCTGACAATTGCAACGCGTCGAATTCTGGCGACCCTCGTGGCAGGCGGCGCGCTCGCCGCGACAAGTACGGCCTTCGCGCAAGGCTACGGTTCACCGCAACCGAGATACGAAGAGCGAGAGCCCGCCGCAGGGGCCGGTGTATCGGTCGAGATCGGCATGCACGGCGACCGCTACTGGGACGGCCATCGCTACTGGGAACGCGACGAGTGGAGGCATCGTCATCCGCGCGATCGTGATCCGTGGCGTGAGCACGAGCACGAGCACGAGCACGAGCATCGTGAATAGTGACGAGCGCCGCCTGGAGTACGTGCAACGTCCGTGTGACGCGGGTTAAAACTCGGCTGCCGCTGTCAAAGCGCGCCGGCAGCCGAGCGCAAACCGCGTCATCACACTTTTCCAGAGCAGCTTGAACGCGGCCTCGTCTGACAACGGATGGCCGCGCCTCTTCAATATGGCCGTTCTTATTTCGCAATCGACCATTCAACGCCCCCCTGCGCGTGCCGCCCGATCGCTCAATGCGTAGAACGCCAGCATGCTGGCGAGCATCGACACTGCCACGCCGCTCGTATCCCAACGCAGCCCGGCAGCGAACGCCGATGCCCTGATCGCGGTCATGCCGAGCGCCATGACGAGCTGCATCCCCGCGAATTCGAGCGCGACCCGCACCGGCACCACAACGAGCATGCTTGCCGCGCCGCGTCGGCGACGGTCCTTGCGGTCGGCCTCGCGCAAGATCAGCAGCGCCAGCATGGCCAGCATCGACATCGGGAACCATTGGAGATGCAGCACGAGTGTGTTCCACATGGCGCGGGCATCGAGCGTTCCGCCGCAGATGTCGAGAATGGCATCGACGGGGGACCGCATCGCATCGAGCGTCAATCCCGCGCCGATGGCCCCCGTGCACAGGAGCATTGCCCTGCGCGCGCACCCGCCGGACAGGCCGCCTTGCATCGAATAGCCGGCGATGCCGCAAACCATTGCGCCGATGCCGTTCCATATCCAGCTGGAAGGAGCACCGTGCAGCCGGGTCGGCAAGTCGCAAGCCAGGTAGCCGAGGAGTGCGAATGCCATCGCGCCGCATATCCGTTCGGATAGCGAAATAACAGCCGTTCGCGCAGGCCCGATCCCAACGCCTGCGCGAATCGCGTCCGTCACCGTCACCGTCGCCGGACGCCTGGCCGGGTCGGCCGGCGGTGAAGTCGGCGCAGTCATGGCCGCTCAGGCGGGATCTCGCATGACCGCATACCACGAGCACACCACCCCGGCCGGCGCGACGCCGCCGCTGCCGCTCGCATGCGGCACCGTACGGACGATCGAACCCGTCAGCGCCGGGCGTTGATCGACGCCGTTGGGCCAGGGCGCGCTCACGTACCCGACGTAGTCGTATACCCATTCCTCGCCGCTGACCACGCCGCGCCCCTGGAATCGCACCGTGCCCGGATTCCCGTAGGTGATCCAGCCGTTGAGCTGCAGCTCCCATCCCGGACCGAAAATGCGCCCCTTGAAAATACCCGCCGGCGCCTGCGCGATTTCGATCGTGCCGAGGCCGAATTCAAGGTCGTTGAATGCGGTGGCCGGGTCGGGATCGTTCAGGAAACTGCGATAGGTCCACAGCCCCACCAGGCTGCCGGTTTCGGGTGTGTAGCTCATGCCCGCGTCTCCCCGTCATGTCCACGTTGTCGAAGTACCGAGGTGAACCGGCGCCGGGCGACGGCGCCGGTTCGTCACGCGCCGCCGCTACCGGACCTCGAGGCGGAACAGTTTCCGTACGGGTTGCGGCGCTGCGCCGACGACGGCTTGCGAATCGGGCGGTGACGCGGGTGGCGTCTGCAGGCGCACGCCGTCGCGCGTATGGATTTCGACGTCGTACTGCGCATCCTGCACCGCGCTTTCGGCGAAGTGATTCAGCGGGAAGAACGCCTTCACTTCGAGGTGCGTCTGGCAGTTCGCGCAGGACTGCACGCTCCAGCGGCTCAGCACGGCCTCCGTGCCGAGCAGTTGCCGTTCGCCGTCCACGTTGACGTACGCGGACACGAGGAACGACCCGGCGATCGGCGCACGATTCAGCCCCGACACGCGCACGACCTTGCGGCTGTTGCCGGCCGGCACGGTCGGTGCCGCAAGCGACAACTTCGGCAGGTTTTCCAGCGAACCGGGGCCGTACGTGTAGCCGAGCTGTTCCTCGATGTTGATGCAGTCGAGCGACGTGTAGGCGCGCTCCTTGCCGTTCTCGCTCTTCTTGAACGGATCGAGCGGCGTTTCGAGCGTGAGCCACGAGTTGGGCACGACGCCCGGCGTCGGCCCCTGCGCATCGACGGAGTTGGTGCCCGGATACTCGGCGATGACGTCGAGGTGCTGCGTGTAACCATGCCGCTTCTGCCACAGCCAGAACACGCGATCGATGAAGCAGTGGTGGAAATAGAAGATCGGGTCGAGGCCCGCCGTGTCGTTTTCGCCCATGTCGCCGTTGGCGCCCGGAATCGGCGCGAAATCGCCCTTGTTCGGTCCGTGCGGCACGTCGAATCCGCCGACGGCAAGGTGAATATCGTTGTGCGGCGACTCGAGCGGCACCACGGGGATCGCGCCGTCCGGAAGATTCTCGTTCCACTGGGCCGCGGACGACGTGTTCGAAAACACCGTGTAGTTCGGCGCGTCCAGGCACTGCTCGAACTTGCTCTTCACGTTGGTCGGCACCACGTCGCCCTTCACGACGATGTACGACGTGAGCCAGTCCACGATGTTGCGGTTCAGTATGACGACGTTCTCCTTGGCGTCCTGGAACCTGGCGTTGTGCTTCTCGGTGGCGGCCTTGTCCTTGTCGGTCCCCACGAGCCCCGACAACGGGTAGCGAACCGTGACGTAAGGCAGCGGCTTGCTGTAGTTCGGATTGTCGCCGTTGATGTTGTCGGTGATCGCCCGGTTGAACGTGAAGGAGGCCAGCGGGTTCGGAATTTTTTCGCCGTCGAGCTCGAAATCCGGAGCGGTCAGCGCCCACGGAATGCCTTTCGTCAGCGACTCCTCGCTGGTTTCGTCCCAGAACGGCAGCATCACCTGCTCGCAACCGGGGATGCTCTGCAGCGCCTGTTCCAGCCGCAGCAGGTAAGCCCGGTGCCAGGTGGGGAACAGCACGTTGCCGTGGTTGCAGTAGCCGCCCCAGTAAGACGCCGAACCCCAGCCGGCGCCGCGGAACGGCTCGCCGTGGAAGCCGCCGATCATGAAAAACGAGTTCGGATCGTCGGGCGGCAATGCCTTGATGCCTTTCCACGCGCGCATCACGTCTTCCAGCGGCTTTTTGTTGCCTTTCAGATATTCGGCTTGCAACGATTCGATCGACGGACGAACTCTGACTCCAGGTGCGTTATTCATGATGTGTCCAGTCCCCTTCGTGGGTAGCGTTACGGTTGGGCCGCCAGGTTTTGAACGTAAGCAGGTAATTCATAAATCAGTCAAACTCACGTTCAATTGAATGCGCTTTATTAAAATGGCACGTGGTATTTTGAAAGCATTAATCGGCGGGCCATAGGCGGGCCCGCGTGGTCGCCTGATCGCCTCCGTGGGGGCGCGGACACGCGCAACAGGCGCAGCACGCCCTCTGGAAAGGGGGCTGCGCTTTCAGATCGTAGGGATGCCGTGGTGAATCGATGCCGATTCGCCAGGCACGAATGCCTGGCAAAGTAGCCGAGATACCCCGTAGCGTTTTATCGTGATTTGGTATGTGTAAATAAAGCAGATGGCGCGGGTTTTAGCAAGGATAAGGCAGCCTGAATTATTGAAAACAAGACGAGCGCGGAAGCGGCAATTGATCCGTTTTATTTTCATTAATAATCTCGTGCATTTGCGACGAGATCGTAAAAACCAGACGCAGGATAAGCACATGTGCGCAGCGGAGTTTACTGATGCGATCGGCCGGCGCGACGGGCCGCCCCAGTCGCTTCTCCGCGAACTGCCGTAGCAGCGGGTCGAGTGCTTCGTGGCTCATGGCTTACCTCCCCTCGATGTCCGGCCGCGGCGCCGGTGCGTGCGGTCGGGGGCGGCCCCCGACAATTCTTGACTGTGCCCGCGCCCACGATTTGGTAGGATGCACGTCGCCTCGGAATCGACGGCAGCCGGACATTCAACCGTCCCTTTTTTTGATGGCGCGCGGCCGGACAT